>NZ_QTLF01000079.1:0-2545 GCF_003434395.1 Bacteroides sp. AM23-12 | reverse complement strand
TGTAAGCCCCCGATAAAGTACCCGTTGTCTTTGTATCTTTAAGTCTCGATCTTTGCCAGAAAAAAGACTATGCAAAAAATGAGTAAAGAAGAATTCATTGAAATCCTGTCTCGTCAACAGCGTAGCGGTTTGACGATAAAAGACTTCTGTATAAATGAAGCCTATACCGAATCAAGCTTTTACTATTGGAAAGGAAAGTTTGGCCTATCGAGGCGTTATCATATGGATAGGCATTCTTCCTCTTTAGAGGAGTTTGCACCGGTTAGCCTCACCTCTTCACCTGCTTCCCACTCTGCCTGTGATAGTGGCGCTATACAAACGGGTGAGATCCGGATAGAGTTCCCCGGTGGTATTATCGCCCACTTCAGTGGTATGGCTGAATCCCAGGCGGCCATGCAATTGCTCACTCAACTCTGCAATCGCCATGTTTTGCCTGAATGACACGATGCGCTACTTTCTCTGTCCGGGTAAGACAGATATGCGTAAAGGTATGAACTCATTATGCGGGGTTGTTCATGATAAAATGGGATATGATGTCCGTTTAGGTGATGTGTTTATCTTTATCAACCGCCAGCGCACTACAATGAAACTGCTACACGCGGAAGATGGCGGACTGGTTTTGTACATAAAACGACTTGAAGAAGGCACTTTCCGCCTTCCCTCTTATGACAAAGAAAGCAAGTCGTACCCTATGCAGTGGCGTGACCTGGTTCTGATGGTAGAGGGAATCAACGACGAACCTTCCAAAAGGCTCAAACGTCTGAAAGCGTTACGAAAAAGTGACATGCAGTACTGAAAAACAGCAGGTGAAACCTTGATTATACGGTTGCTTTTCTGTATTTTTGTATTGTTCAAAACAGGTATGACGAATGACTCAGACAGAAACATTAGAACTTTTGGTGGCCACACTCCAGCAGGCTAATAGCTCCCAGTCTGAGTCAATCGAGCGTCTGACCCGGCAGAACGAACAGCTGCAAAATAAGCTTCAGGAACTGCTGGCTCAGGTAGCCTGGTTAAATCGTCAGTTATTCGGCCGTAAGAGCGAGAAATTAGCCCATCTGGATCCGAACCAGCTATCACTGTTCGATCCACCTGTTCAGCCGTTGGAACACGAAATACCGGAAGAAGCCGCAGCCCAAGAACCTGTCTGCTCGACGACTCCCAAAAAGAAAGTGCGTCAGAACCGCAACATGTTGGATGGCCTTCCTGTAGTGGAGATTGTCATAGAACCCGAAGGAGTCGATCCGGATAAATACAAGCGCATAGGCGAGGAACGCACACGTACACTTGAATTTGAACCGGGCAAATTATACGTAAAAGAGATCATACGTCCCAAGTATGGCCTGAAAGACAATATAAGTTTGCCTCAGGGGCATCAGGGCAGTGTTATTATAGCCCCTCTTCCGCTATTGCCTATCTACAAGGGACTTCCCGGTGCCAGCCTGCTCACTGAAATCCTCTTGCAAAAATATGAATATCATGTACCATTCTATCGTCAGGTGCGTGAGTTTCACCATTTAGGCCTGAAGATCTCGGAAAACACGCTTCAGGGGTGGTTCAAACCTGCCTGTGAATTACTTAAACCTCTCTATGAAGAGTTGAAGAAACAGGTATTGAAGGCCGACTATATCCAGGTGGACGAAACGACATTACCGGTTATCAACAAACAGAATCATAAAGCGGTTAAGGAATACTTGTGGATAGTCAGGGCGGTTATGGATGGATTGGTCTTCTTTCATTATGATGACGGTTCCCGCTCACAGGAAACAGCCTGGAAATTATTACAAACCTTCAAAGGATATCTTCAAAGTGACGGCTATGCGGCCTACAACATCTTTGAGGGTAAGAAAGAGGTGTGCCTTGTCGGATGCCTTGCCCACATAAGGCGACATTACGAGGTTGCCAAAGAAGAGAATGAATCCCTGGCCGGATATGTTCTGGCTCAAATACAGCAACTCTATCGGATCGAACAGATTGCCGACCAGGAGGAACTCACTTATGAGCAACGCATGCTTAGAAGACAGGAACAGGCACTTCCCATACTTGAGCAACTGGAAAAATGGATGGAAACAGCCTATCCGAAAGTGCTTCCTAAAAGCCGGATGGGGCAAGCTATCGCTTACGCGTATCAACTTTGGCCACGTATGAGGAATTATCTGAAAGACGGCAGGCTTAAAATAGATAATAATCTGGCCGAAAATGCGATTCGTCCGATAGCCTTATCAAGAAAAAACTTCTTATTTTGTGGAAACCATGAAGCCGCGCAGAACACTGCCATAATCTGTTCGCTCTTGGCATCATGCAAAGCCTCCAACATTAACCCCCGGGAATGGCTCACGGAGGTGATTGCACTATTGCCGTATTATGCAGCCAACAAGGAGAAAGACCTAAAAGAGCTGCTACCCCATTGCTGGGAATCGGGAAACTCCAAAGAACTCTAATAATACTCTAACGAAAAACAAGAATATAAATACAGAATCACTATAGCTTTGTTCGATTTGCTATAGCGATTCTTTTTTATACGGGTACTTTATCGGGGGATTAC
>NZ_QTLF01000078.1:0-2634 GCF_003434395.1 Bacteroides sp. AM23-12 | reverse complement strand
GGCTTGAAATGGGAATTTGCCAGTAAGCAGGTATCGGACGTAAAGTACGTTGTCTGCAACGCCGACGAAGGCGACCCCGGCGCCTTCATGGACCGCTCCATCATGGAAGGCGACCCGCACTCTATTGTAGAAGCGATGTGCATCTGCGGTTACTCCATCGGTTCCTCCAAAGGACTGGTCTACATCCGCGCCGAATATCCGCTGGCCATCAACCGCCTCAAAAAAGCGATTGAGCAAGCCCGTGCATACGGATTACTGGGGGACCACATCCTGGGAACAGATTTCAGCTTCGACATAGAGATCCGTTACGGAGCAGGCGCGTTCGTCTGCGGCGAGGAAACCGCCCTCATCCACTCGATGGAAGGAAAACGGGGAGAACCGACCTTGAAACCTCCTTTCCCCGCCGAATCCGGTTATCTGGGCAAACCGACCAATGTGAACAATGTGGAAACCCTCGCCAATATTCCCATTATCCTGACCAAAGGCGCCGAATGGTTCGCCTCCATCGGAACGGAACGCTCCAAAGGCACCAAAGTCTTCGCTCTTGCCGGAAAGATCAACAATGTCGGACTGATCGAAGTACCGATGGGAACTACCCTGCGGGAAGTAATCTACGAAATCGGCGGAGGCATCAAGGGAGGAAAGAAATTCAAAGCCGTACAGACAGGCGGTCCGTCAGGGGGCTGTCTGACGGAGAAACATCTGGATACTCCCATCGACTTCGACAACCTGCTGGCAGCCGGTTCCATGATGGGATCGGGAGGCATGATCGTGATGGATGAAGATGACTGTATGGTATCCGTCGCCCGTTTCTATCTCGACTTTACCGTCGAAGAATCCTGCGGTAAATGTACCCCATGCCGTATCGGCAACAAACGCCTGCTGGAACTGCTGAACAAGATAACGGAAGGACGGGGCACGGAAAAAGACCTGGACACGCTTGCCACCCTCGGACGGGTGATAAAAGACACGGCACTCTGCGGACTGGGACAAACGTCTCCGAATCCGGTACTGTCTACCCTCGACAACTTCCGTGACGAATATCTGGAACATGTCAGAGACAAGACCTGCCGCGCCAAACAATGCAAGTCCCTGCTGACCTATACCATTAATCCGGAACTTTGTATCGGTTGCCACCTGTGTGCCAAGAATTGTCCGGCGGATGCCATCAGCGGCTTGGTACGCAAACCTCATGTCATCAACCCCGAGAAATGTATCAAGTGCGGCATGTGCATGGCACGCTGTAAATTCAAAGCTATTCTTGTCTGCTAAAATCTACTGCTATGGAAGAAAAACAAATTACCCTCCAGATAGACGGTCACTTTATCACCGTACCCGAAGGAAGCACGATCCTCGAAGCCGCCTGCAAAATCGGCATCAACATACCTACGCTGTGTCACATCGACCTGAAAGGAACCTGTATCAAGAACAATCCCGCTTCCTGCCGCATCTGTGTAGTCGAAGTGGCAGGACGCCGCAATCTGGCTCCCGCCTGCGCTACCCGTTGCACAGAAGGGATGGTAGTGAAAACCAGTACCCTGCGCGTGATGAACGCCCGGAAAGTGGTAGCCGAACTGATCCTGTCCGATCATCCCAACGACTGCCTCACCTGTCCCAAATGCGGCAACTGTGAACTCCAGACACTGGCACTGCGCTTCAACATCCGTGAAATGCCGTTCAACGGCGGCGAACTTTCTCCCCGCAAACGGGAAGTGACCTCCTCCATTGTGCGCAACATGGACAAGTGCATCTTCTGCCGCCGATGCGAAAGTGTCTGCAACGATGTACAGACAGTCGGCGCACTGGGAGCCATCCGCCGCGGATTCAACACAACAATAGCCCCTGCCTTCGACAGAATGATGAAGGATAGCGAATGTACCTACTGCGGTCAATGCGTAGCCGTATGTCCGGTAGGCGCACTGACTGAACGGGATTACACCAACCGCCTTCTGGACGATTTGGCCGACCCCGATAAGATCGTAATTGTCCAGACTGCCCCCGCCGTACGTGCCGCCCTGGGAGAAGAATTCGGCTTGCCTCCCGGCACACTGGTAACCGGAAAAATGGTTTACGCCCTCCGCGAACTGGGTTTCGACTATATATTCGATACCGACTTTGCCGCCGACCTCACCATCATGGAAGAAGGTTCCGAAATCCTGAACCGACTGACACGCTATCTGGACGGAGATAAATCCGTCCGGCTTCCGATCCTGACTTCCTGCTGCCCGGCTTGGGTAAACTTCTTCGAGCACCACTTCCCGGATATGCTGGATATCCCTTCTACCGCCCGTTCTCCACAACAGATGTTCGGCTCCATCGCCAAGTCTTACTGGGCAGAGAAAATGGGAATCCCCCGCGAAAAGCTGGTAGTTGTCTCCATCATGCCCTGTCTGGCCAAGAAATATGAATGTGACCGCGACGAGTTCAAAGTAAACGGTGTCCCCGACGTCGATTACTCCATCTCCACCCGCGAACTGGCACGCCTGATAAAGCGAGCCAACATCGGCTTTACCCTCGTGCTGGACAGCCCGTTCGACAACCCTATGGGAGAATCGACCGGCGCCGGTGTCATCTTCGGTACGACGGGTGGTGTCATGGAAGCCGCCCTGCGCTCCGTTTATGAAATCTACACCG
>NZ_QTLF01000077.1:0-2720 GCF_003434395.1 Bacteroides sp. AM23-12 | reverse complement strand
TGCAAAGTCTTTGCAGAACTTGGTACGTTCGCCAAATTAAAATTACCATCGATGTCTGTGATTGTACCTTGAGTAGTACCTTTTACCAACACAGAGGCTCCAACAACTGGTTGCCCATCTTCTTCAGAAATCACAACGCCTGTGACTTTCTGAGTCTGAGCAGTTACTAGGCTTATGCCCACAAAAAGGCATGCCAATAACAGCATTAATTTTCTTTTCATAAATTCTCTCTTAAAGTTCAACTTTACATTAATTGTCTCTATACTCTAACAAGTTGCAAAATTATTAATAAATATGAAACTAACAATTAATTTGATAAAAAAAGGTTGTATATATAACATATTGTTATTTATAACATCGAAAATATGCTGATAAACATCTTTATTTGCTATAAATATTGTGATTTATCAAGCATGAAATGTCACTTTGTGAATGCAAAGTGTAGTAATTAACATTCTATTTGCTTGTTTTTGGATATAAAACTACCCTGCAAACGTTTCTTTTTGATTTATTATGAAGAAATGACGATAAAAAAATAGCATTTAAATTAAAGTTATGTAAATACTTAATTATTGAATTTTAATTTTTGCAGAAATTAATGCAGGTTCAACCTTAATTATAGCACAGAACTTAGTTTATTTTGTTCTTAGTATTAACTAAAAGACAATAGAATGAAGAAGATTAGTTACAGCCTTGTGTTTAACAGAAAAAAGAAGCTGAACAAAAAAGGAATGGCATTGGTACAAGTAGAAGCTTACTTAAACAGGAGAAAAATGTACTTCTCAACCAGGGTGTACCTCAAACCAGACCAGTGGGACGTAAAACGTAGAATGGTAAAGAACCATCCTAATTCAGATGCATTAAATCGAATGCTATATGATTTTATAGCTGACATTGAGCAGAAAGAACTGGGATTATGGCAACAGAGAAGATCGATATCCTTGGATTCGTTGAAAGACTCTATTGAAAAACCGGAAAATAATGGGAATTCATTTCTGACCTTTTTTAAAGAGGAAGTCAGCAACTCTTCTTTAAAAGAGAGCACCAGGCAGAATCATCTTTCCACTTTAGAATTGCTGCAAGAGTATAAAAAGGACATTGTATTCACTGATTTGACATTCGAATTTGTGTCTTCATTTGATAATTATCTGCAGTCCAAGGGGTATCATCTCAATACCATTGCCAAGCATATGAAGCATTTAAAACGATATGTGAATGTAGCTATAAATAAAGAGTATATGGATATTCAGAAGTATGCTTTCAGAAAATATAAAATCAAAAGCATAGAAGGAAGTCATACGCACTTGTCGCCGGAAGAGCTGAATAAAATGGAGGAGGTGAATCTGGAAGGGAAGTTTACGAAGTTACAAAAGTCAAAAGATGCCTTTTTATTTTGTTGTTACGCCGGTTTGCGGTACTCTGATTTTATAAATCTGACTGCCGCGAATATTGTCGAACTCCATCAGGAGACGTGGCTGATTTACAAATCTGTTAAAACAGGTATTGATGTGCGCCTTCCTTTATATTTATTATTTGAAGGTAAAGGACTGCGGGTGTTGGAGAACTACAAAGACGATTTAAACGGATTCTTCAAGCTGAAAGATAACTCTAATGTGAATAAAGACTTGAATGCATTAGCCAAGCTGGCAGAAATAGACAAACGGATATCATTCCATACAGCCCGACATACAAACGCCACCTTATTGATATATAGTGGTGCAAATATAACGACTGTACAAAAGCTGCTGGGACACAAAAGTGTGAAGACAACTCAGGTATATGCAAATATCATGGACATGACTATTGTGCATGACCTTGAGAAAGCAGCCTATTCAAAATTAGCTAATAGACCAAAAAGCTAGGCAGTGATTGTCTGGAAATGTCCTGTTTTTAAGATTGGTTTCAACAGAGTTGATTCAAAATCTAACAATATGGCAGAAATAATGCATAAATCAATGTAAGAATATGCAATTTACAAATGATTTGTCGCATATAAATGACTGTAATATACATAAAAAGTGCAATGTCAGGACTCTTTCCTTTTAAAGGAACGATCCGTTCCTTTAAAAGGAACAGATCGTTACTCACCGAGGAACATCTAATTGCTTTAAAAGGAAGAGCCAAAAGTAGTTTTAATTTCTAATTCTGTTCTAACTGATAGACTTTCCTGTCACAGGGAAATATATCATATCGAAACTAAATATTTCTTTTATATTCAAAGGTGCAAGCTGATATAAGTAATCATATAGCACAAGGAAACAAAAAACGGACAGATGTATTTCATCCGTAGATCTGCTGTTTTAAAATCCTGCCGATTTTTGTCATTCTCCCAAGCAGGTTCTGCATATTTTGAATTATACCATAACTAAATATGCTTTTCTTCAGATTTGATCTTTTTCTACTATCACGCCCCAAAAGTAATCATTCATTATGATTGGTGGTGAGAAATATTCGGGAAATATAAAAATAGTATCCAATAATAATACCTCATATAAATAAAATAAAGACATAACTTTCTTATAATGAATGAACTAAATGATTGAAATGGATAGAAACAGGGTATCATTCGTTAAAGAAAAGGGTAGTTATAATGCTGATAAATAATTGATTATCACGTTTATATATGGATACAATAACATATATGACGATTAGGTTTATATTTCTCATTATTATAATAATCAACACTTTATATAAAGAATTAGTTCTGCAAAGACTTTGCA
>NZ_QTLF01000076.1:0-2721 GCF_003434395.1 Bacteroides sp. AM23-12 | reverse complement strand
TGCCGCCGCCACTACCGGAGCCTCCGCCATCACCGCTTCCTCCCGAAGCCGGCGCATTCTTGGAGATGAGTTCGAAGACCATGTTATTGTCCCCGCCACGTGTGGTAGCCGTGCTGTCGTTGGCAAGCCGCAGAGAATTATCGACCTTGAAACGAAGGTTGACACGAGTAATATTCCTCACCGTACAGTCCTTTTCCTGTTCCACACCGGGACAAGTAAGCGTGGTATAGAAAATCCCCAAGCCGTCAACCTTCACCTTATTCCCTGCTACGAGCACCTTCTTCATCGAGCGGACAAAGGATTGCATCACGTGCTCCACATCTTCCACCGAAAGCGAACCGATCGACTCGATCTCACGCGCCAGCGACTCGATAGAATAAAGTTTCGATTCCCCCGGCTTGGGTTTGAGCACATACACTATCGGCGATTTGTCATCACCAATCTTTTTTTTGCGCTGATAGCGCACCACAGACACTGTTGCCATACTGAATTTGTATTAAAGAAAAGAAGGACATTCTCCCTTTCTGTTGGTGAAACAAAGATACGGCAGTGCATCGGCGATTTCCCGGATTACAACGGACTGCACCGGACTATGACGGGATAAAACGGATAAAGACGGATTAAGACGGATTAAGACAGCATAAAGCAGAATAAAGTGAATTAGAAACAGATTGAAAGCATACTAAAAGCGAATACAAAGTAACCATAAAGCAGATAAAAGCTGAAAAAGCTCCCAACCAACCCCGAATAAACACCCCCCAAAAAGACAAGCAGACAACGTGAATAACAACTAAATAATACAAGCATAAAAGCAACACTTTCATGAGCAACAAATTTGCTAAATCCAGTAAAAAACAGTAACTTTATACCCATTACAAACCCTACAATTAAATCAAAAATGAAAGCAAATACAGATACCCTGCAAAAACAGGAAGAAGAAAAATCCTTCCAATACCGCAGCTACGGAAAAGGAGAACTCGCCATGCTATATATCCCCAACGTCCAGCAACAAAGCGCAGTAGACCGCTTCAACGAATGGATCGAAGCCGCACCCGGACTAAAAGAACGCCTGCTATCCACCGGCATGAATCCCCGAAGCAGACACTACACACCCGCACAAGTACGACTGATCGTAGAGGTGCTGCAAGAACCTTGAAGATAAGTATTAAGTATTGGTGCCAATCAGCAGTTAAAACAAAATAAGAATAGTTCCGGACAAGATACCCGATTAACGTATAAAGCTGTCCGAAAAGTAGATAAATACTATCAACCTATCATTCAGCACACGGAGAAGAATCTCTTCTTTGACTAATATAAAGAGCTGATTCTTCGGCAGACTTAGGATGACAGAGCAAAACGATAGCAGACGTTCTCTTTTCGGACAGCCCCATTCAATATCATTTTCCGGCTCACTCGGATGAGCACGTTGCTTTTCAGCCGTGTCTCTTAATGAAATTTCTGATCTTCTTCGATAAGTTCCTGGCTAAATTTCTCCGGTGCCAAAGGGGTAAAGAGTTCTATAAGATTTTCTTCGGGATCGCGCAGGTACAGGGTACGCATCCCCCAATCGGGCATATCCGTAGGCTCACTGATAAATGTCACGCCTTTTGCTTTCAGTGCGACAAAGGTTTCGTCCACGTTATCCACACTGAATGAGATCATTAATTTTTCACGCATCCCAACAGGCTGCTGCTTATCTGCATTACCTGCCGAAGGCGCCATCCAGTCGGATACAAAAAGGGCGAGACCTTCTATTCCGTCGGCTACTTTAAAACTGGCGTATCCGCTATTCTCATCTCCCCAGGCCGGCTCTAATCCGAGTTGTTCGGTGTAGAATTTGAAGCATCCGGCGAAGTCCTTTACTAATAATCTTACGTTACTAAATCTCATTGTTTACAGATTAATGGTTTATTATTTGTTTCTTAGAATCGAAATGCAAATATAATCATTCTATCGGATGACGTTTCATGAATCCGTATTTACCTCAAAACTGTGCGAAAATAAAGTAAACCGGTATCAAAATGAATCACCATTCAACCAGTGATCCACATCGTTACTCATCCCCCGTGACCTGTTACCCACCACCCTCACCAACTACGATTATTACCTATTACCTATTACTTATTACCTAATACTTATTACCTAATACTTAATACCTAATACTTATTACCTAATACTTAATACCTAATACTTAATACCTAATACTTATTACCTATTACCTATTCAAACAGCTCCTTCTCCGGCAACCAGCACGAGCTGTCATTGACAGTGTTTCTGACCCGTTGTTCCGGTGGGACGGACGGGTCTTGGGACTCTTCGCAGGGGAGGTAACGTCCGCTGACGGGATCGTAGACAAAAGTAGCCACACCACCTGCTCCGAGGTGTTTGAACTTCACTTTTTCGACATAGACACGTGTCACTCCGACCTCCTTGTCACGCTCCACTACCAAGCCATAATCCGCCTTGTTGAAGAAATCGGCAGACCCGTTTACGTCGTACATTTCCGGACGCGGAGTATGGTTCGTCACCGGATTGCGGTTCATCTTTCGGGGGTGCGCCACAAGAATCACCAGACAATTATATTGCGTGGCAAACTCCGTAAACAGATTCAGAAAATTGGAAAGATACTGCGTTTCCGATTGCCCCGGCGCGGGGGTATGCTCGAAACGGTTGACCGGGTCGAAGACGAAGATGCGGCATCCCCGACGCAGGACAAGCTCA
>NZ_QTLF01000075.1:1728-2888 GCF_003434395.1 Bacteroides sp. AM23-12 | reverse complement strand
GAACTGAAAGAGCGTACGGAGGTGAACCGGATGAATTTGTCTTACGTTAAGAGGTGCGGTTCTGGCCTGTATGTGTGATTTAGAATCCTGATATACAGTGTTTATGGGTGTGTGTTACTTCTTAGGTAACGGAATGATTCATGGCGCAAAGATGGACATATTTATGAAAATACGCAAACAAAAATGAAATTAATTTCTTAAAATGAATCAAAAGTCGGCATAACAGACGGAAAATGACAATATCCGTGTTATGTCTTTTTTTTATTCCAATTTATGAAAGACACCTTCACTTCTGCCTTATTTCCTGAATACCAGTCCTCTTCCGATGTTTTCGTTGAAAAAAGTTCCCTGTTTCGCTTGTCCTTTGTTTGTGAGTTACCTAAGAAGTAACGGATAAACATGGGGTAAAAAAACATGATTTTAAGAAAAAAGAAATCACTCAATGCTGGGCCTATTAATGGGACAGGGGAAGGCGTAGCACACTCAAAACGCTGGTATGTTGCTTTGGTTCGGATGCACCATGAAAAGAAGGTTTCGGAGCATCTGGACAAGATGGGTATCGAGAATTTCGTTCCCGTTCAACAGGAATTCCACCAATGGAGCGACCGTCGCAAGCTGGTCACCTCCGTCTTGCTTCCTATGATGGTCTTCGTACACGTTGACCCTAGGGAACGCATGGAAGTCTTGAGTTTTTCTACTGTGAGCCGTTACATGGTGATGCGCGGCGAGAGTAGTCCTGCCGTAATCCCTGACGAGCAGATGGCCCGTTTCCGTTTCATGCTTGATTATTCAGAAGAATCGATAAGCATGAACAGTGCCCCTTTGGCCCGTGGTGAAAAGGTCCGCGTGATTAAAGGCCCCCTGACGGGGCTTGTAGGTGAACTGGTTAATGTGGATGGCAAGAGTAAGATCGCCGTTCGCCTGAATATGTTGGGATGTGCCTGTGTGGATATGCCTGTCGGTTATGTAGAGCCTATTATGGCGGCTGTTTAAGGCGAGGGATATGGATGCTGTTATTTTACAGGAAAACATAGAGGGTTTATTAAATTTGGTACGCATGCTGCTTCCTGGTGGGGGGAGTGCAGGCTGCGTGTATCTGGATGACCTTTCCGTCTTACAACGATCCATCCACAAACAGATAAACGATTTATATTCACAAC
>NZ_QTLF01000075.1:0-1718 GCF_003434395.1 Bacteroides sp. AM23-12 | reverse complement strand
AACGATTTATATTCACAACGGGGGAAGACACCGGAACAGGATGCTACCCTGTGTTTGGCCATCCTTCAGGGATATAATGTGTCGATGTACGCCAATCCGGAAGACGAGGATAGAAAACGGTCTGTCTTGCAGCGTTCTCTGACCCTCCTTGATGTTCTTCCCCCTTCTCTTCTTAAACAACAGTTGTCTGCGGTCTGTCACGGTATGCAGGAACTGTGTGAAACCAACTAACTTTTTTATTTGTCAATGAAAATACAACGACTTTTTAGCATTCTACTTTTTTGTTCTATGCTGGGAAGTGGCTCGCTTATGGCCCAGTCCATGAGTGACTCACAGGTACTGGAATATGTAAAGGACGGCATCCGGCAAGGCAAGGAACAGAAACAGCTTGCTTCCGAACTTGCGCGTAAAGGTGTGACCAAGGAACAGGCTATGCGTGTGAAGCAGCTCTATGAGCAGCAGAACAATGTAAACACCTCCCAATCCACGGGTACGGATATCAACGAGTCCCGCCTTCGTGAAGAGACTAAGGAGAATACTTCCGACATGCTGGAAGATCATCCGACTACGGAAGATTTGGTCCGTGAGGATCAGGTTTTCGGGCGCAACATCTTCAATACCCGCAACCTGACGTTCGAGCCTAGTGTCAACCTTGCCACTCCTGCCAACTACCGTCTGGGCCCCGGTGATGAAGTCATCATCGATATCTGGGGTGCTAGCCAGAACACGATCCGCCAGCAGATCTCTCCTGAAGGCACCATCAATATTCAGAAGATCGGTCCTGTCAACCTTAGCGGTATGACAGTCTCCGCTGCCAACGACTATCTGAAGGGCGCCCTGAATAAGATCTATAACGGCCTGAACAATACTACCGACCCTACTTCCGACATCCGTCTGACTTTGGGTAATATCCGTACTATCCAGATCAATGTGATGGGAGAGGTCGTGCAGCCGGGTACCTACGCCCTTTCTTCCTTCTCTACCGTCTTCCACGCGCTTTACCGTGCAGGCGGTGTGAGTGATATCGGCAGCCTCCGCAACGTTCAGTTGGTACGCAACGGAAAGAATATCGCCACCATCGACGTCTACGAATTTATCATGAAAGGCAACACACAGGATGACATCCGCCTTCAGGAAGGTGACGTGGTTATCGTCCCCGCCTACGATGTCTTGGTAAAGATCAGCGGCAAGGTAAAACGTCCTATGCGTTTCGAAATGAAGAAGGACGAGAACCTTGCCACTTTAATCAAATATGCCGGCGGCTTTGAAGCCGATGCCTACACCCGTTCATTGCGTGTTGTCCGTCAGAATGGTGAGGAATATGAGGTCAACACAGTCAAGGATATGGACTACAGCATCTACACAATGCGTAACGGTGACGTTGTAACAGCCGAAGCCATCCTTAACCGCTTCACAAACAAACTGGAAATCCGTGGCGCTGTCTATCGTCCCGGCATCTACCAGCTCAGCGGTAAACTGAATACGATCCGTGAACTTGTCAATGAAGCCCAGGGTCTGACCGGTGACGCTTTCCTGAATCGTGCCGTCCTTTATCGCCAGCGTGAGGATTTGACCAGTGAAGTTGTTCAGATAGACATCAAGTCTATCATGGACGGTACTTCCCCGAACCTTGCCCTGATGAAGAATGACATCCTTTACATTCCGAGCATTCACGATCTGGAAGATCGTGGCAATGTCACAGTTCACGGTGAAGTCGC
>NZ_QTLF01000074.1:445-3116 GCF_003434395.1 Bacteroides sp. AM23-12 | reverse complement strand
CGGAGGTGTCGCTCTGCCGTGACTGCTACACCGCCAACGAGACGGTAGTAGAACGGCTAACCGCTTCGGGCTACGAGGTGGAGACCCTTGACAGGTACACCGCCTTTCCAAGCTGCCCCAAAGAACCCAAAGCCGAAAATTTCAACGACCCCGAACGCTACGGGGAAGCCCGCACCCGCTACGAGCAGCAATGGGCGGACTACATGGAGCAGGAGGAGGAAATCACCCGCAGGAGCGGAGCGGGGGAAATCACCGTCTATGCCAAAATCGGGCAGAAGGAGATTACATTCTGTTACGTGGAGAACGTGACAGAGACCGAGACAGCGGACGGAACGCCCGCACCCGCACCGCTCTCTCCCGTGGAGAAATTGGAGAAGCAGGACAAGCGCAATAAGGAAATCGCACTCGAACGCACGGTGGAGGACACCAAGAAACAGATTCTCGAAGCCGACATCACGGGCGGCAAGTTCAGTGCCGATGAAGACACGATGCTGTACTTCTTCCTTCTGTCCTCGCTCCGGAAGGAACACTTCGCAGCCGTGGGGATTGCGGAAGACAAGCCGTATATCACGGACGAGGACAAGATGGGGATTATCGGAAACCTCACGGTAAAGATGAAGACCATCATCCGCAGGGACTTCCTTGTAGCCAACTTCAAGGGAGCGTACGGGAACAACACCGTGGCGACCCTCTTGCTTGACTTCGCACGCAGGCACATGCCGGAGGAACTCGCCAACATCGAAAGGGAGTACAACGGGGTGTACGAGAAACGTCACCAGCGCATCGAGGAAAAGAAAGCCGTCCTATTAGTGCAGGAACGGGCAAGGGAGCGCAAGGTAACGCAACCCGAGGAACAACCGCAACCCGAAGAGATTGCAGCCTAAAGACAAAGGGCAGGGCGGAGAAATCCGCCCGCTACTTTCTTTCGTGAGCCGTAGCGGAAAAGAAAGATCGCAAAGAAACCGATTTTTAAACTTTCAAATTTTCAAACTTATGCGAACCGTACAGAGAACCTATACACTATTCGGCATTGCGGAACTGGAGGACGAAGCCCGTCAAAAAGCCTATACCGACTGGCTTGCCAAGGGAAACGATTACCCGTATGCTTCCGAGAACTGCGACACACTCGAAGCCTTCTGCAACCTTTTCCGCATTGCCTGCACCAACTACTGTTACGACAGTTGCACATACGCTTACCGTTTCCATACCGGACACGAGGAGGAGACCGAAAGGCTTTCGAGCGTCCGCTTGCTGGCTTACCTCTATAACAACTTCCATGCGGAGCTGTACAAGCCCAAGGTCTATTGGACGAAAGACCGCAAGAAAAGACGCAGGAGCCGTATCTCCGTCACTTGCGAATGCCCCTTCACGGGGGTTGTGTCGGACGAAATCATCTTGCAGCCCCTCATGGACTTCATGCGCTCGCCCGACACACGGAATTTCAAGGAACTCATGCGTGACTGTCTGGAAAACTTCTTCCGCTCGTGCCGTGACGATTGCGAGTATTGCGAGAGCGAGGAATATTTCACGGACGAGAGCCACAAGAATAATTGGGAGTACCTTATCGACGGGACACTTTTCATAGAAACGGCATGAAGCAGGAAATCAGACAGAACGGGAAAACCGTCCTTTACAGCGAGGACGGTTGCAGCATCCCCATGATATTCAACAACCTTGTCGGGAAGAACCTCAAAGGCAGGGAGTATTCGGACTATATCGCTTTCGTAGCCATTCCCGACATGGGATTTACCTACGGGAAGATAGCGTATTATTCGGACGGGAATTTAATCGCAACGGGGGAAATCAAGCCATAACATTCCCCCTCTATGTTTCATCGCCGGAAGTCCGGGACGGGTAGCGATCCGCCCGGACTTCTTTTTTTACCCGCCCGTGGGAAAGGATTGACCCATTTTCGGACGCACTTCTTTTTCTTTCGGTGAGCCGTGGGCGGGAAAAGACAAAGAAGCAAAAAGAACCCCCTCGACTCACCGGATTTTTTAGCCAAGCTCCACACTCATTTTTTAGCAAACCTACAGGGAAAAACGGACAAGTAGCAAGGCTGAACCTGCCGGTTTTGCGCACAATCTCCACACCTTCGGGTCGTATTCCACGCAAAAGCCTTGCATGAAGTCCGTTCTTTCCCCGTGCCCCAAAGCAAAAAATAAATGTTTCACTTTTAATTTTTTGCATTATGAATACACTGTCTTTCCCTCAAATCACCGTAAGTTACAAGGACGCTGACGCATCCAAGAGAGTTAGAATCCACTCTTCCAAGGAGTCTTACGACATCCTCAAGACTTTCTACGAGGACTGTATGCAGCACCACGAGGAGTGCTGGGCGATGTACCTGAACGGCGCAGGCAGACTGCTGGGCGTTTCGTGCGTCTCACGCAGCGGCATGAACAGTACGGTGGTGGACATACGCATCGTCCTCCAGACGGCTCTCGTCTCTCATGCCTCGGGAATCATCCTCTCGCACAACCACCCTTCCGGCTCGACCGTGGCGAGCACGCCGGACAACAACCTGACCAGCCAGTTGAAGAAAGGCTGCGAGGCAATCGGCATACAGCTTTTAGACCACATCATACTGACCGAGGACGCCTACCTTAGCTACATGGACGAGGGGATGCTTTAAGCGTCCCTTTTTTTGTTCGCTATCCGTTTCGCACTT
>NZ_QTLF01000074.1:0-394 GCF_003434395.1 Bacteroides sp. AM23-12 | reverse complement strand
AACCGGAAGGCGGCAGGGCGGATATGGAAAGCATCCTGAATGATGCTTTCCATTTCGTCCGGCTCACGCTACATCTTCAATCCCCGTTTTCGCTCCTGCCGGATGTCGGAGAAGGAGAAGCCTCCCGTCTCCTTGTCGAACTTCACCGACTTGTCCTTCTGCACGCCGCCCGGCGTCTCCATCCGTTTCACATTCAGCGGCTTCCCGTTGTAGAAGTCCGTCATTTGCCGGTAGCTGAACTTTTCCCCCGTCAGGCTTTCCATCAGGCTGTTCAGCGTGTAGATGCTGTCTTGGTTATGCACGCTCTCCGGCACGAACTCCGGGTGATTCTTCACTATGTCCGGGTACAGCGTCTTCGCCATCAGGCAGACCTCCGGCGAGCGTTCCGCCCACG
>NZ_QTLF01000073.1:0-3219 GCF_003434395.1 Bacteroides sp. AM23-12 | reverse complement strand
CCGTTTTCCGGCTCAGCTGCGCTGCCTGCAAACGCGGCATCGACCGTAACGAACTGACCACCGAATTGGTTCGCACCTTGGAAGAAGACAACTTCCGTGAGCCCGAAATCGCACGTACTGTAAAATCAGCTTACCAGAATGTAATGACTGCGGCAGAGACGGAAAGCTTCGAAAATCCTCCTTCAAATTCCAGTAAAGTCCAAAAGTCCGTTATAGGATTTTCAGAAAACGAAAATCCGGCAGAAAAGGAGGATGAAATCATCGGAGAAGAGCTCAGAGAGCAGACTCCGACCTTTCCTGACGAAATTTACGATCTCATTCCCGCCATCTTCAAGGAGTGCGTCTCCATCGCAAGAGATGAGCGTGAAAGGGACGGACTCTTGTTGTCATGTATTACCACGATAAGCAGCATGCTCCCCAGTGTAAGCATCCGCTACAACCGACGGAATTATCAGCCCAATATCTACTGTATCGTCGTAGCTTCCTCCGGTGCCAACAAGAACCTCATCGGCTATGGCATACGCCTGCACAAGCACTATTGTGAGTATTGGGAGAAGCAGAGTCTGAAGATCGAAAAGGAATACAAGAAAGCACTCAGGGACTATACCCTCTCCTTGCAGGCGATACGCAAAAAGAATACTGCCGCCACCAACCTGCCGGACGAACCGGAGGAGCCGAAGCTGGCATTTCCGCTGATCCCTGCCGACATCAGCCGTGCACAGCTCATCACTCACCTCATCAACAACCAAAGTTGTTCTTCCTTGCTCACCAGTACCGAAGCCAGCAGCGTCAGCACAGCCCGCAACCAAGATTACGGACACTTCGACGATATCCTCTGCAAGGCATTCGAGCACGAACTGATCAGTTCGTCCTACAAGATCAACGGACGACATCCGCTGAAAGTGGAATATCCCTCCCTGTCGGCTTTTCTCACCGGTACTCCATCCAGCCTCATTTTATTCATCCCGACCATGGAGACAGGGCTGTACAACCGCTTTCTGATCAATACTTTCAGACTTCCGGCAGCATGGCAGGATGTGTTCGCGGAGGAAAAGGTGCGGGCGGACGATCTCTTCAACGAGTTGTCCATGCGCTTCGCACAGATGGCATTGTTTCTGAAAGATTCTCCTACGGAAGTAAAGCTGACAGATACACAGAAAAAAGAATTCAACCGGGTATTCACGCAACTGCTCAAAGATACGGACCAGTTAGGTAATGATGACCTGCTGGGGGTGGTGAAACGTTATGGAGTGATAACGGCACGCATCTGCTGCATTTTCTCCGCCATCGACAAGGGAACCATGAGAATGGAAACACCCGAAGTATACTGCTCGGACGCGCATTTCAAAGCAGCGCTCGCCATCGTGCTGTGTTGCTTCGAACATAGTAAACTGGTCAGTACTTCGGTAAAAAGCTCTGCCGAAGATACGAAACCATTACAATCGCCCGATAATCTCTCGCGACTTCTGACGAAACTCAAAAAGAGTTTTTCAGCCAAAGAAGCATGTGCTTTGGGAGAGGAATTGAACCTCTCAAGAAGCACCGTTTACTACTTATTGAATAAAGGCATTAAAGCAGGGAGAATCAGCAAGTTAGGTCACGGTTCGTATATTCTGAAAATCTAATATGGACTTTCTGGACTTTACTGGACTTTGAAAGGGGAAATTCGTGACTTTTACTTCATTGTCACAAGAAAAAAACAATAAGTCTTATTAGCATATCGAAATTAGCTATTAGCAAAAACAAATTAGCTAATAGCTAATTTCGATATGCTAATAGCTAATTTGTTTCTTCCTTACAGACGGACGACTTATCAAGAAACAGATTCACGACTCATCGAAAAACAGATTCACGGCTCATCGAGAAACTTCACGATCAGCCTCACCTGTCTGCTGCTATAAGCATGATCGTTTTTTCCTTCTCCACCGCTATACATAGCGTCATAAAGTTCTTTATTATTTCTGATCCATCCCCGTAGTTTCTGCATGGCATAAATCAATGGCAAATGTGGATTGTACTTGTGAGCCAGCTCCGACTTCAAATACGGACGGATGACAAACGGTTCTTCTTCCGCTTCTTCTTTTTCTGTTTTCATATCGTTGTTTTTAAGTTCTTTCGTACTTCAAATATACTAAAACATATTTGCGCACACAAGCAAACAAGTAAAATAAAATCAATCAGAAAGAAAGTAAATACATTCTGAAAGAAAGTACGACGAAGTACGATAAAGTACGTATTCTCATGGCTTAAGAATAGGCTACCTTTGACACATCGAAAGAAAGAAACAGAGCTCATTCTCTCTCCCGACACTGATCGAGTGACAGCAATCAGTAATTATTAATTTATATTTTTCTAAATCTTTAATTTATCATCATGGCAATACCATTTAAAAGAATGGGTCGTAAAGACCCGCGAAAAATTGACGGGGTGCTGAAGTACCACCCCCAACTGGTGACGATGGGACAAAGTGTAGACCTTGACGGCATCGCCTACATCATGAAGGACAAGAGTTCCCTCTTCCTGGGCGACATCCAAAGCGTACTGACCAACTATGTGGAGGCAATGCGAGCGGCGCTCTTCGACGGAAAATCGGTCAATATCAGAGACTTCGGTGTATTCAGCCTATCCGCCCATACGCTGGGAGCAACCACGAAAGAAGAGTGTACGGTGAAGAATATCAAATCTATACAGATCAACTTCCGCCCTTCCAGCAGCGTCCGCCCCAACCTGACGTCTACCCGTGCCGGTGACAAGATCGAGTTTCTCGACCTCGAAGCCCCGAAAAAGAAGAAAGGCGACGGATCAGGAGAGGACAACAACCCCGGTGGCAGTGGAAACGAAGGCGGCGGAGGCGACGAGGAAGCTCCGGACCCGACAGTGTAAGAAGTGGAGAGTTGAGAGTTGGTAATCAATGTACGAGGGATTGATAGTTAGAATTAGTGGCTTTATGAGGAAGATTCATTTAATTGTGATTCACTGTTCTGCAACGCGGGCAGACAAGGAGTTGACGGCTTTTGATCTGGATACGATGCACCGCCGGCGGGGATTTAACGGGACAGGTTATCATTACTATATCCGCAAGGATGGAACAACGCATCTTACCCGTCCGGTGGAACGGATCGGGGCACATGCGAAAGGTTTTAATGCGGAGAGTATCGGAATTTGCTACGAAGGCGGCCTGGACTGCCGGGGACGCCCGGCGGACACACGGACACCGGA
>NZ_QTLF01000072.1:388-3269 GCF_003434395.1 Bacteroides sp. AM23-12 | reverse complement strand
CGTGGATTAGAATTTTGAACAATTATTTACGCAACTTCGTGTCGCACCTTGATAAAATTGTTTACCACGGCATAGGACTTGCCGCTGCCCGGCGTACCCAACACGATGGACGCACGGAAGGGATTAACTACATTGATCCAACCGTTGTTCCAGCGTTTCCTGTAATAGAAACGTGTCGGCAGATTGACCGAATACTCGCTTTCGATAAGCCTCGTTTCCTGCATGAAACTCTCGTTCTCGTTGTTGAAAACATCCTCCATCAAATTGTGTTTCAACAGGCGGCTCATCCACAGACCACCCATCAACAGGCAGACATAGCCCGTTCCAATGGTAAGGACATACAGTCCCGTCACCGCTTCAAGCGGCAGCGGCAGGGGCAGCAACCACCAGTTCAGGAAAAACAGCACGAACCCGACGGCAAATGCTGTCCAGATTCTCCCCCAAGTGATTTTCTCACCCTTGACACCCTTCGTACCCAGACAGGACAAGGCAAGCAAAAGGACGGAAAACAGCTTCGTGTAGAGAATGGAATGGAACAGCCCCGCCGTGCGGTCGAAGTTCAGAAGGATTTTGTCCACCACGCCGATGTTCACGCCCCACAGCCGGATGGCTTCGTAGCAGAACCAGTACACGTTCATGACCACTAAAATGATACTCACGGCACGCAGAAAATCCATGATTTTCGCCAATGCCCTCAAATCGTCTTCTTGTTGTGACATACATTGATTTTTTAATTGTTGATACTCTGATTACATACCCAAGCCCTTGCGTTTTTTCTTCTTTTTGCGCTTCATCGCCCGGATGAAAGCCTCTTCCTCGGCATCTACCGCCGGACCTTCGGGAGTGAGCAAGCCCATACCGCCCGATATATCTTCACTGTCGTAGGCGGTCTGCCCGTGTGCCTTGTCCGCAGCATCCACAGGGATGGATAGCGGTATCGGCGGTTGTCCGGCGTATGGCAGGGTGAAGTGTTCCTGCAAGGCATTCGCCGAAAGCTCCTTACCCATGCGCGAACCGTTCAGCACGCATCCCGTGCGGTGGTCGATGAAGGTAGCCCCATAGATGCGCCCTTCCTCTGTGTAGCGCAGTACGGTGTCGATGCCCTTCTCTTTGAGTTGGGATACAAATTTGTCCTTGTCATAAGTGCCTTGCAGCACGGAAAGGACGGTGCGTTTCGTCATGTCTGCCAGTTTCCTATCCTTGATTTCCGATTTGGAACGGACAAACTTCTTCTGTACGGCTTCATAGCCTGCGGACTTCCCGAAAAGCGAGGATTTGAACGGGTTGCCCACCTTGTTACCCTTGTCGTCCGTGACGGAATAGACCAGCCCGTGATACTCCCGTCCGCGCACGTTGCCCCTCGCTTCCTCCACCGTCATATTATATAAGGAAAGGAGCGCACGGTATTCGCCCATCGTCTGGAAACGGTACTGCCCATTCAGAGCCTTCACGGTGTTGCCTACCTGCTTCTTCACATCACCTGCCGATGCGGCCACCTTGCGCAACGGATTATCCAATCTCTGATTTTTACGTTCTGCCGGATGCAATCCGTACTTCTGTTCCAGTTCCCTGCGGATACGGTCGCTGCGGCGGTAGAGAAAATCCCGGTTGAGCCTTTTCCCGTTCTCGTCCACGTTGACCGTCACGATGTGCAGGTGGTGGCGGTCGATGTCCTCGTGCTTGAATACAAGATAAGGCTGGTTTCCGAAACCGAGTTTTTCCAGATACTCGCGGGCGATATTCTGCAACTCAATATCGGTCAGCACATCCTCCGGGTGCGGGTTGAGAGAGATATGCACCACCGGCTTCTCGATCTTCATCTGCGGTGGCAGGAAGGTGAGAAAACCCTCCATCGCCTTGCCTATGTCCACCGTTCCCGAACCGTCATTGTAGATGCGGTTGGTGGTGAGAAGCCGCCCCTGCGCCTCGTTAATCTTCTCCCCGTTGTAGGCAATCGCGCCGTACAACGAACTTCCTACACTGATTTTTGCGACCATTTTGCCTCCATTTCCCTTGAAAGTTCCACAATCCGGCGGCTCAGTTTCACGAGTTCGACGGTGTGTTGCTCTAATTTGTAGAGCAACGCCATCGCCTTTTTCTCTGAAAAATGCAGCCTCAGTTCCTTCACGACTTGGTTGTAATTCGTACCCACGGCACGGAATTGTGCATGAAAATCCGACAGTTTGGTGTAATAGTCCACCAACGTCTTGTCCACCTTCAGCACCTTGAACGGTTGCCCGAAGAAGTGCGCTTTGAGGAAAACAGACCGTGCATAGACACCCGATTTTCCGAACATGGCGAGGAAACGGTTGTGTTCCTCCTCGTTGAAACGGACGGTGTACCGGTACACCGCCGGATCAAGTTTGGGATTTCTCCCTGATTTGCTTTTCCTTTTCTCTTTCATATTACTTTGGATTTAGCGGATTGACGGCATAAGCCGCCGCTTCGGATTACAGCACCGCAGTTCTGAAAGGCTTCCCGACTTCGGAGGGAAAGCCCGCCCCCTGCAAGGGCAAGTGCTTTTCGTGGCTGCTCAAAATATTTTGAGCGGCTGAAAAGACATCTTGCTATGTTCAGGTGAACATAAAAATCCGTCAGGGGACGGATTGGGAAAATACCTTTCAGGACTCCGGGCCGCGCGTCATCGGCGAACCCTGCTGTCCGGGTGCAAAGTTACGCCCTTAAAGCGGTATCGGACAGATGCTTGACCCGGTCAATGACTGCCAACCGGCGCAACGTGCCGCCACTTGCCGGAGAAGTGATACAGGTTCCAAAATATACTTGTTTATTTGCAGCATGATTCAAGAAACGAACGATTTGAAGATATGATAAACGGAACATTCAAATACCCGGAAATCCGCTTCTTCGGATACTTGCCGAA
>NZ_QTLF01000072.1:0-285 GCF_003434395.1 Bacteroides sp. AM23-12 | reverse complement strand
ACCATTTGTCCGACGCACCGCTTCACCACAGAACCGGATACGCGACGACCCGCCTGCGTGTGTAGTCACGGAAGCGGATGGTGCGACAGCCAAATCCGTATGGAAACAGAAAAACAAATCATCAACAATTAAAATAAATGGAACTATGAGTAAGGAAATCTTCGTTGCATTCGCAACACAGAAAGGTGGCATCGGCAAATCCACTGTCACGGCACTTGCCGCCAGCTACCTGCACAACGTGAAAGGCTACAATGTCGCCGTCGTGGACTGCGACGACCCGCAGCA
>NZ_QTLF01000071.1:0-3272 GCF_003434395.1 Bacteroides sp. AM23-12 | reverse complement strand
GGGCTTCTCTAAAAATGGCGGCTACCTACTCTCCCACTGTTACGCAGTACCATCGGCGTGACGAGGCTTAACTTCTCTGTTCGGAATGGGAAGAGGTGGAACCCTCGTGCTATAACCACCTGAATTTCTTCAATTGACAATGGACAATTGACAAATGACAATTATCGCAGCTGTCATGATAAGTTATGACATGATAAAAAGTAAAATTCAAGTATCTGTTAATCTAATTGTCAATTGTCATTTGTCAATTGTCAATTAAAAAAGCTAAACGTATATATCGCGATCCGCACCGTCCAAAAGAAAGTGAACGGGCAATTAGTAATGCTCGGCTTTGATGTTACCACCTTTACACCTGCATCCTATCAACGTCATCGTCTTTAACGACCCTAAGAAATCTAATCTTGTGGCTGGCTTCGTACTTAGATGCTTTCAGCACTTATCCAATCCCGACTTAGATACCCAGCAATGCACCTGGCGGCACAACTGGTAAACCAGCGGTCAGTCCAACACGGTCCTCTCGTACTAGTGTCAGAGCCACGCAAATTTCATACGCCCACGATAGATAGAGACCGAACTGTCTCACGACGTTCTGAACCCAGCTCGCGTGCCACTTTAATGGGCGAACAGCCCAACCCTTGGGACCTTCTCCAGCCCCAGGATGTGACGAGCCGACATCGAGGTGCCAAACCCCTCCGTCGATATGAGCTCTTGGGAGGGATCAGCCTGTTATCCCCGGAGTACCTTTTATCCTTTGAGCGATGTCCCTTCCATACGGAAACACCGGATCACTATGCTCTAGTTTCCTACCTGATCGACTTGTAAGTCTCCCAGTCAAGCGCCCTTATGCCATTACACTCTGCGGACGGTTACCAATCGTCCTGAGGGCACCTTTAGAAGCCTCCGTTACTATTTTGGAGGCGACCACCCCAGTCAAACTACCCACCAAACAGTGTCCTCGTACCACGAGTTAGAACTCAAATAATCAAAGGGCCGTATTTCAACAGCGACTCCACAAATACTGGCGTACCTGCTTCGAAGTCTCCGGCCTATCCTACACATCAATTACCCAAATTCAATGTTAAGCTATAGTAAAGGTTCACGGGGTCTTTTCGTCCCATCGCGGGTAATCGGCATCTTCACCGATACTACAATTTCACTGAGCTCACGGTTGAGACAGTGTCCAGATCATTACACCATTCGTGCAGGTCGGAACTTACCCGACAAGGAATTTCGCTACCTTAGGACCGTTATAGTTACGGCCGCCGTTTACTGGGGCTTCAATTCAATGCTTCTCTTGCGATGACATCTCCTCTTAACCTTCCAGCACCGGGCAGGTGTCAGGCTGTATACGTAATCTTTCAATTTGGCACAGCCCTGTGTTTTTGTTAAACAGTTGCCTGGACCTATTCTCTGCGCCCAACTCTCGTTGGGACCCTTTATCCCGAAGTTACAGGGTCAATTTGCCTAGTTCCTTAACCGTGAATCACTCAAGCGCCTTAGTATATTCAACCCGACTACGTGTGTCCGTTTGCGGTACGGGTACCTCAAGGATTAAGTTTAGCGGATTTTCTTGGGAGTATGATTACACGCACTATTGGATTGTTCCGAAGAACGCTCCATACTATCAGGTTCGACTCTTATCCCGGATTTGCCTGGGATAATCAACATCTACACCCTTCAACGGACTATTCCGTCAGTCCGCGGCGCTGTCACGCCTCCGTCTCCACGTCACTCCTTAAGGTAGTACAGGAATATTAACCTGTTCTGCCATCGGCCTCACCGTTCGGCTGAGCCTTAGGACCCGACTAACCCTGATCCGATTAGCGTTGATCAGGAAACCTTAGTCTTTCGGCGAGGGGGTTTCTCACCCCCTTTATCGTTACTTATACCTACATTTGCTTTTCCACACGCTCCAGCAAAGCTCACGCTTCACCTTCGACGCAGAGTGGAATGCTCCCCTACCGATCATTACTGATCCCATAGCTTCGGTAAAACACTTAATGCCCGATTATTATCCACGCCAAACTCCTCGACTAGTGAGCTGTTACGCACTCTTTAAATGAATGGCTGCTTCCAAGCCAACATCCTAGCTGTCTTAGCAATCTGACTTCGTTAGTTCAACTTAGTGTTTATTTGGGGACCTTAGCTGATGGTCTGGATTCTTCTCCTTTAGGACATGGACCTTAGCACCCATGCCCTCACTCCTGTGATAGAACTAATGCGCATTCGGAGTTTATCAAGACTTGATAGGCGGTGAAGCCCTCGCATCTTATCAGTCGCTCTACCTCACATTAGTAACTCACAAGGCTGCACCTAAATGCATTTCGGGGAGTACGAGCTATCTCCAAGTTTGATTAGCCTTTCACCCCCACCCTCAGTTCATCCGGAAGCTTTTCAACGCTTATCGGTTCGGTCCTCCAGTTAGTGTTACCTAACCTTCAACCTGACCAAGGGTAGATCACTTGGTTTCGCGTCTACTCCTTCCGACTCGACGCCCTGTTCAGACTCGCTTTCGCTTCGGCTGCACATCTCAAGATGCTTAACCTTGCCGGAAAAAGTAACTCGTAGGTTCATTATGCAAAAGGCACGCCGTCACTGCTTACGCAGCTCCGACCGCTTGTAGGCGCACGGTTTCAGGGACTATTTCACTCTTCTATTCGAAGTGCTTTTCACCTTTCCTTCACAGTACTGGTTCGCTATCGGTCTCTCGGGAGTATTTAGCCTTACCGGATGGTCCCGGCAGATTCACGCAAGATTTCTCGTGTCCCGCGCTACTCAGGATACCACTACGCTTAATTTGACTTCGTATACCGGACTATCACCGTCTATGGTTCCACTTTCCAGAGGATTCTACTCATCAAATGTCTTGCGATATCGTGGTCCTACAACCCCACACATGCCGTAACATGGGTGGTTTGGGCTATTCCCCGTTCGCTCGCCACTACTAGGGGAATCATTATTATTTTCTTTTCCTACAGGTACTAAGATGTTTCAGTTCCCTGCGTTAGCTTCCATCAAAGATGGATGACATTCCTTCAGAATGCCGGGTTGTCCCATTCGGAAATCTCTGGATCAAAGGTTATTTGCACCTACCCAGAGCTTATCGCAGCTTATCACGTCCTTCATCGCCTCCGAGAGCCAAGGCATCCGCCATGCGCCCTTGCTTACTTTCTTTCAAACTTACCTTTAAGTATCAGGTATCAAGTATCAGGTATTAAACCCGGGTACTCAATATCGCGGTACTTAAAACGTACGGTTCGATATATACTTTT
>NZ_QTLF01000070.1:0-3455 GCF_003434395.1 Bacteroides sp. AM23-12 | reverse complement strand
GGTTGAAGTTGCGGGGACACTTGGGCAGCGAGTTGCAGCGGAAGTCGGCGGCTATCCTCTCCATCGAGAAGGACGAGAACCCGGAGGTGTCGGTGGTGAAGGCATTGAAGGTCAGGGATGGAAGCCCGCTGGATATCCCGCTGATGCAGTTCCGCTGGGACAAACAGGCCGGGATGCCTGTCTATATGGGAGAGAAACCGAGGGTGGAGAAAGAAAGGCGCAAGGAGAAGGAACTGTCTGAAATGGCACGGGCAGCGTTCGTCACGCAAAAAAAGTATGGCTATATCGAGCTATGCGAACTGATACAGGAAACCCTGGACGTGAAGGAACGGACGGCGAAGGGGTACATCCGTTACATGCGGGAAAAGGAAATTATTGAAAAGGAGGGCGACTGCTATGTATATGGACAGCGAAAAATTTGAGAATTGGATGGAGCGTATCATGGAACGTTTCGACCGGACGGAGAAGTTGTTGGAAAGAGTACTGAAGAAGAGCAACGCGCTGGATGGAGAGGAGGTACTGGATAACCAGGACCTGTGCCTGCTGCTGAAGGTCGGTATTCGCACATTGCAACGTTACCGTGCCATTGGGATACTGCCGTACTTCACTATCAGTGGCAAGGTCTTCTATCGGGTGAAAGATGTGCACGAGTTCCTCCGCAACCAGTTTGCCGCTGTGGAGGAACGGGCTGCAAAACGGAAGGAGAAGGAAGTCCGGAAAGAGGAAAGGCGCAGGAAAAAAGGCTTGTTTCCGTAAAAGTGATATTTCCTTTATGATTTCTGTTAGTGGACGGGGACTTGCCGGATCGTGAGATTAGGCAGGGCTATTGTTTTGTTATTCGGGAAGTTTCCCGTACCTTTGTGACAAAGTACGGCAGGTGGTACTCTACCGGGGTACGGTTGCTGTCATGACATGAAAGATTCATACCCGGCTTGGAAGCAAGCAGGGATTGATATACATATTGTACGTTCGCTGAACGTCTTGGAATAGAAAACTGGCACTTTTCAAAAAAGACAAGATGTATAGCGCAATGTTCATGCTGTATGCTTATACGGCGTGAGTTTGCCTATTCTGTCTTTTAGGTATGCCAGTACCTCTATTCCGGAATAGTGTGAGTTCACGCTGTTCTTTTTGGTGCGAGGCGGGCATAATCCTTAAAAACACATTGTTATGAAACAGATTACCTTGCACGTGTACCAATCCATCGACGGCTGTCCGGTCATAGCGGACAAGTGTTTCAATGCGGTAGTGGACGCCTGTGCCTACGTGCTGATTGACGAGGAAACTTACCTGCGTATTTACCTGAATGATCTTGACTGGCCGCTTGAGGCAAAGGAGACCTTGGTCGTGACGAACGGCTGTATAGACTTGGCAGAGACAGAACGGGTACGTTTTGTCAGGGGGAATGTGGTAACGGAACTGCAACGGATAAAGGAGAATGGCGACGGTATGGTGGTGGCTTACGGAGGAGAAACCGGAGTTTTACTCTTGGACAACGGGCTGGCAGATGAAATCGTGATGACAACCGTGCCGGTGCTGGTCGGTAACAGTGAGAAGGGGCTGGAGTGCGGACCGAACGACGGCAGGATATGGGCTGTACGGTCGAGCGAGGTGCTGGAGGACGGGAAAATCCGAACGGTGTACGGGAGGATGTAATAAAAAAGCAACCCGCCGATTTGGGCATTATTAAAGAGGCTTGGCAGGTTCTATTGATTGCAAAGATAACGGAAATAGTTGGAACGACAAATATTAGAATACTACAAATGCGCAACTATGTGTTGCGCATTTGTTATTATTGCCGGATTGTCTTTAAAATCAACTCTTTTAATTGTTGTTCAGTCGGAAGTTGCAACTGGTATTTGGAAACGAATATCTGTTCATCCAATCCGGTTGTGGTGTACCGCACCAACGCATCGTTTTTGTCCGTTACCAGCAAAATGCCGATAGGCGGGTTATCGCCCGGCTCCATCACTTCGGCTTTATAATAATTCAGGTATGAATAAAGTTGTGACACATGAGCGTGGTTGAAAGTATCAACTTTCAATTCGCACAAAATATGACATTTCAAAATCCGGTGGTAGAAGACCATATCAATGAAATAAAATTCGTCACCGATAAGGATTCTTTTTTGTCTGGCTTCGAAACAGAAGCCGTTTCCGAGTTCGATAATGAAGTCTCGCAAATGGTCGAGCAGAAGTGTTTCGAGTTCCTTCTCCTTTAGCAAAGAAGCCCGTTGCTGCGGAATGTTCAGGAACTCGAAGAAATAGTCATCCTTGACGGCATCGGTTACAGTTTGTGGGTGAATCTTCTGCTGAATGGCAGCAAGTGCATTTTCCATGTTGCCGGATAAGCCGACACGTTCATAACTCAACGCTCCTATCTGCCGTTTGAGTTCACGGACAGAAAGCCTGGTTTGGATGGTGAGCATTTCGTAATACATCCGCTTGATAGGATTGTCGATTTTTACCAGTTCGATAAAGTGGGTAAAAGAAATAGAGCTGAGTAGTTTCTGAGGCTCTATCGTATTAACTATATCTTGTTTGTTTTCAGCATTTTGTAATAAGTGCATCAGTGATGCACTTTTTCCAAGACCCTGCATTTCCAATAAGTGCATCGTTGATGCACCTGTTGGAGGCAATATCGTTTTTATTACAGTTGCCAACTGGGGATATACCATATAGAAGACTCGTGAACGCTTGAATAATGTAATATTCAATCCTTTTAAATTAACTTTTTGTTCCAAGTTTTTCAATAAGAATTCCCCATATTTGGCACGGTCTTCTCCGTTCTGCTCGAACTCCACGATATAAAAACCGATAAGCCAGTTACGCATGGTCTGGCACTGGTTTACGGCTTTGACCGCACTCTGTTGTAATCGTTGGTGCGTGTCGGCTATGATGGTTGCTAATTGTTCAAAATTCATGTTATGCTATTGTTGAATGTTGATTAAAGCCGTTCGGGTATTGTGCCCGGAACGGTTGCCATCCGGCCACAGAAAAGAGCAATCCCGCCTTTTCTATGTGACCGATTGGCAAATATAGGGATTATTGCCGGGATTACGGATATAAAAACTTGAATTCCTGTGGGCTACCATTGTCTATCAAGAGCCGTTCGTGCTGCAGAGCCGGGCGGCTTCCGCTACGGAGATCCAACCGATGCCGTTCATCGCCTGTGCTCCTTTCCTTTGGACTTGTCCGTGTGAGGCGGGAACCCGTATACGATGCGGAAGTCCTTGTCGAAAGTGAGGTATGCATCGAAGGGCTTATCCTCCCTACTCCTGAATCCTTTGATCAGGGCAGTCCTGCCTTTGGTCACGAGGTCGGTAATCTGGCTGTCGGTGAGCTGCTTCTCCCCCTTGTTGCGGAAGACGGTAAGGGAACAATCGACGTTGCTGCACTTGGCGACCTTCGGGTAAAGGAGGATGCGACCGGAACGGCACTTGGGGCACGGGATAT
>NZ_QTLF01000007.1:0-192816 GCF_003434395.1 Bacteroides sp. AM23-12 | reverse complement strand
CACGGCTTTTGTGCCAAGCTTCTTACTTATTGGCTTAACAAGTATCAGATAGAAAGAGCTGGAATACATCCATTGCACTTCACCATTTGATTCTGAGATTGTTTGTGGTTTGCCAAAAGCCAGCAGGCATTCATCTTCTGTCATCCCCTTTACCGGTTTGCCGATATTTATTTCATTCCAATGGGTGATAGGAGAAAGCTGGTTTGTGCTGACAAAATCAAACAGTTTGTTCAGCATCTGCGATTCTATTTGCACAAAGTCATCCATGGTTTCCTGGTGAGAAGGCTTCTTCTCAGGTTGTAGTTTTTCCATCGGAGTGACTTTCTTCATTATAACCACCGATGATTCTATCTGAATATTGGAAAGATAATAGACCAGCTTCCCATCTTTTACCTGAAATTGGGCCGTACAATAGTACGTATTCTTTTGTTTGGCATCCGCCTGGGAAGTAAGCACCAGGTTACAACTAAAACTCTTGGCAGGAATGCTTACTTCTGTTATTCCGTCACGCTGTGCAGAGCAAACGTTTTTAATAGTCCACAACAGAGCATTAGCATAAATACTTTCATCGATCATCGGACTGAAAGGAATAAATCCGTTGACTACATATTTGCTGCCGTCCGCACTGAGCGGATAAGTATTCTTTTGTTCAGTAAAAGTTTGTGCAATCAAAGAGGGCAGTACTCCACCCAATAAAAATACAATTACCCAAAGTCTCAGTCTTGTTATCATACGCCGCTATGTTTAAGAAAACAGCATTCACGTCTTTTCCATCAAAAGAAAAGAGCGCAAATGCTGAAATTTATATGATTAAAATATGTGTCTCAATTAGAAAGCAATCCCCAGACGGATCATAAAGTTACTAGTCTTGATTCCATCGAGATCGGAAAATACGTCAATGAATCCACGCTGATAAGTGAAATCCAGATTGAAACGGTCATACCACAGTCCTACGCCAATATTCATACCGGCATCGAAATGATTGTAATCCACTTCCAGATAATCTGCAAAATCTCCCCAGCTGATGCTTTCACCACTTTCTTTCATTTTGCTGGTATAGTCATAACTGGCAAAAACACCCAGATGCGGATCGATGCTAAGATTGTCCGCTACTCCAATTTTCCATCCGAAAGTGAACGGTGAATATTGAATATTGTGTGCGATACATTTCATTTCATCGGCTTTAAACCCACGGGAACCGAGGCCGAATTCCATTCCCCAATATGCTCCGGCACCGCCCATAGGCTTTTGATAGCCGAATGTAGCATTGTAGCCAATGTTTGAATCCGCTTCAACTCCGTCACCGTTGAGGTTCATGATGTTCAGGCCTGCACGCAGGAACCATTGTGTGTTACTCGCTTGCTTTTGAGTCTTGACGATTGCACTTCTGGATGATACAATCTGTGCCTGTGTTCCTACGCACAACAAAAGCGCAGCAACAATTGATAATACTTTTTTCATTATTGTCTATGTTTTTTGGTTATTAATTCTTGTTCTTTATGACAGGTGCTATTTTGGTTCTATCATCGGCACCCGAAAGTTTCTGGATACGTATCCATTCGTAATCTTCTGTCGTGGCAGTATGCCAGTTGGTGAACACGCCCGGATAACCTACGACCGTAACCGTATATCCTCCCGACTTTTCATCATCCTCTATCTTAAAAGTGGCTCCCATGATTACATCACAATCGTTCTTGATAGTGGACAAATAAGTTCCCCATGCACGGATGTTATCAAGCTCACCCTTCATGGCAACTTCCACCTCTTCTCTGCTCAGTGTCCATACATCCTTTATTCGTCCTTTCTCTTCAAGAATTTTCACCTCTACAACTGTAGGCTTTACACAAACTTCGGTTACTGCATCTCCGGCACGTGCCTGCGCATCACGAAACTTAAAGACAGTCTTTTGCGCATACGTCCCAATGACACAACCGAAAACCAGCATCATAATTAGAATCAGCTTTTTCATATTCTTTTGTGATTTTATGTTAATATGCCGCAAAGGTATGCGAAAGGAGTATACCAGCAGGAGAAATCATAGTTCCGGATAGGATACAGAAATGTATCTTATTTGGATACACATGAAGAAGTACCGATACGGATGTTATCGGATAAATCGCGGAAGAAATCATGATCGAGTATGCACGAAATGCGCCAAAGAAGATGGATGTTGATATTTTCCTTCTTGAATATCTTGTATATATTGGGACGTGTACAGCATAACTGTCCGGCGAACCAGGTAACTGTGCGTCCCTGTTCGTGAAGCGTACGTTCGATAAGCTGTCCCGCATGAATCATGCCCAATCTTCCTATGAGTGTCCCCCTGACTCCCACCGGGTAAACGGATAAATGTAAGATGAAAGGAATATATAAAAAAGCGTGGGAATCTTACCTTCGTCCGTTCCATGTTCAAGGCCTTCGCAATGCCCACCACCGAGAACGAACAACGCAGAAAGCCCACGCCGATATGTACAACACCCGTAACCTCCCTTTGTTTTCTCAAAAAGAGGCACGGATGTATATAAATACACATCAGGAGGACGTCTTAGTTGCTATTCGTCATTCCGGTGGTCAAAGTTTGCGAAGTTCTGAAACACGAAAGACAAACGCTTGTAAACGTCTTCTCTATATACACGGCTCCCCCACCACCCGGAGGCTTTCTGCGGAAGAGTCCGTTGCAAATGTATAAAAAAATAAGTTTGGTGCGCCAATTATGATTAATAATCTTTTAATCACTCTCAGCAAATGACAGTCCAATTACCCCAATAGAGCCATCAGACTTTACACAAAATTCGTTCTATCCCGTTTAATTCTTCAGCAGTAAATTCCAACTGGTTTAAAGCCTGCAAATTGTCTGCCAGCTGATTCACTGAGCTCGCTCCTACTATGACCGATGTCATCCGTTCGTCTCTCAGCACCCATGCCAAAGCCATTTCTGCCAGCGTCTGTCCACGGTGACGGGCGATTTCATTCAATTGTCGGGCAGCCTCCACCTTTTCAGGCGTCACTTGCGAACGTTGCAGAAAAGTGGAAGGACGTGCCGCGCGTGAGCCTTCGGGGATGCCATTCAGATATTTATCCGTCAGTAATCCTTGCGCCAAAGGGGAAAAGGCGATAAAGCCGGAACCGTATTCGGCAGCCAAAGGAAGGCTTTCAGCCTCAACTGCACGGTCGAACATACTATAACGATACTGGCTGATAAGACAAGGAACGCCTGCTTTTGCCATCATTTCATAAGCAATCCGCGCTTGCAGAGGAGGATATTTTGAGATTCCGATATACAGAGCTTTTCCTTGCTTTACAATATCAATCAACGTTTGAATGGTTTCTTCTACCGGAGTGACTCCGTCATAGCGATGACTATAGAAGATATCAAAATACTCCAGCCCTGTCCGGCGCAGACTCTGATCGATGCTTGCCATCAGGTTTTTGCGGGAACTGTTACCGCCATAAGGTCCTGCCCACATATCATGTCCGGCTTTGGAGGAGATTATCATCTCATCCCGGTATCCCTGGAAGTTTTCTTTGAGAATCCGTCCGAAATTAGTTTCGGCACTTCCCGGCACAGGGCCATAGTTATTAGCAAGATCGAAATGGGTGATGCCATGGTCGAAGGCATATTTAATCATGTCGGTCGCTACACTAAAGTTATCTACACTACCGAAGTTATGCCACAATCCTAAAGAGATGAGAGGCAGTTGCAAGCCACTCTTGCCACAGTATTTATATTGCATGCGATCGTAGCGATCAGTAGCCGGCTGATTATTCAATGGGTAATCCATAAGGTTCAATGTTTTTTCGTTATTGCAAAGAAAGAGAAAATATTTTAATAATGTTCCATCTTATTGCTAAATTCAAAGGTTGAAATCAAGGAACAACGTCCTTCAGTCTGCCAGTAAAGAAGACACATTCTGATCAAAAAAGACAGATGATGTCACTATACTGACAGTACGATGGACGGTCCTTGGAAAACCAATCATACAAACCCTAAAAAACTATTTCAACAAGTTCTCCTTGAACTCTATTTCTACAATACGCAATTCATGGCCGGTCTTGTCCCCATCCTTCGCTTTAAACAAATCCAGTTCATTGGCAACGGGGGCGGCAACTTCCACTATTTGTCCAAAGGCATCTCCTTCTTTGCTTGTACCTTTCAGCCGGATGGTAATTTCATTGGTCAGTGCCGGTTTTACATCCAAGTGGACGTATCCCAGACTCTTATCCGTATCTCCGCTCCATATCAGTTCTTTGCCTGCATATATCTCCAGCGGATAACTGCGCATACGCCATCCGGTCAGTTTCATACAAACTTCATCCACCCGTGCGGCACGTTCCAACTTATAGGTAATCCATGCGGTAGCTGCTTTCCCGTCATTCCGCCATTCGCTCAGTTCATTATCATCGAAACTGTTGACTGTACTCTCATTATTGGCTCCGGCAATGGCGGAAACGATACCGACATCCACTTTTGAGACCTTGTATGAAGGAGTCTGCGGAGTCTCGCCACGAGTCAGCCTGCCTTCCAGTTCATCACCGGGGATATAGCTACTCAAACCGTTTTTCACTTCGACAGGTGAGGAAGTAAGGCTGATTTCTGCCGGCTTCAATCCGTCGGCCTTCGCTGTGATACGGACGTTTCCGGCAGTAGTGAGCGAACGGATCAAAGCACGATTGATACCGCATTCTACCGGCAAGTCTTTTGAAAGGATATAATTATTTTCTCCTTGTGCGATGCCGCCACGCCATTCGGCAGGTCCTTCTACTTCAAAGTGTATCAAGTCATTTGCCAGCGGGCAACGGTTGCCGTCTTTATCCATGACTTCTACCTGAAACAGTACCATATCCGCACCATCCGCTTTCCATCCTTCGGGACTCTGGATGAAGCTCAATTGAATCTGTTCCGGCTTGCCGGCAGTCTGCAACTGAGTACGGCAACATTCTTTTCCTTTTTCGTCGTATCCTACGGCCTCCAGTCTGCCCGGTACGAAAGCGATATCTTTGAAGGTATACAGAAAATGATAATCCCGTTCACCATTGCCCAAAGACTTACCATTCAGAAATAATTCTACTTTATCGGCACTCGATACGACATATACCGGTTTCAGTACCGTATCATTATAATTCCAATGACCGACGATATAGATGCGAGGACATTCCGTATCTACCCAGCCGTCCCACATCACCTGATGTGCAAAGAAAGGATCTTTAGGAATACGCATGGCGTCAGCTACTCCGCTACGACGATAATTTTCTACTCCGCGATAGTGCGTATTGGTATCGGAGAAGATAATCTTCACGCCACCCGAACTTACACGATCACCCGTTCCCGGACGTTCACGCCAGTAATCGAACCAGCGAATGATATTTTCGATGGTAAAGGAATCCTGATTACGGTTGTAGACACGGGCATCCACTTTCTTCTGTACTTTGTTGGTAACGGTGGACTTATAAGAATTGCTGCCGTCTCCATCCTTGTGATAAGGATAGGAATAATCATCCCAGTATTTGCGCAATCCCTCGTCACGGCAATACTCCATTGCCCACATCGGATGATGCGCACTCTTATTGATATACAGCATTTCGCCTCCATATTCCGCTTCGCGGATGTCCAGCATTTCACGGGAACCGATTGCACGGCCGCCGTGAGGATCGTACAAATCACGTATCACTTTCATCTCAATCATGTGTTCACGACTGATGGACTCATTGCCGCATTCATAAAATAAGATACTCGGATTATTACGGTTATAGATGATGGCGTCGCGCATCAATTCCGTACGCTGTTCCCACTGACGTCCTTCACAATCTTTTTCGGCATCTCCCGCCTGCATAGCCTGAATCAATCCCACACGGTCGCACGACTCGATATCCTGTTTCCACGGAGTGACATGCATCCAACGCACGAGGTTCGCATTGCCCTCCACCATCAGATGATTGCTATAATCGCTCAGCCAGGCAGGTACGCTCATCCCGACTCCCGGCCATTCATTGCTTGTCCGCTGGGCAAAGCCCTTCATCTGAATGACACGGTCATTCAGCCAGATCATTCCTTTACCGAAGCGCGTTTTACGGAATCCGGTGCGGGTGGCAACTTCGTCCACTTTCCTGCCATCTACCCACAGGCTTGTCTTTACTGTATACAGATAGCCATATCCCCAGCTCCAGAAATGCAGGTTATCCACTTCGGATGCCGCTTTCAGCGTGATTGTTTCACCCGGTTTCACTACCGCCTTTGTTCCTTCGAATGTTTGGATCGATGTACCATCACGGTCTATCAGTTCTACTTGATAGGAAACCTGCTTATCACGGTTATATTCGTTTCTGATTTCAGATTCCGCATGAATAATGGCCTTGCGCGATTTCACACGGATGTCTTCGGCATAGATGTAGACTCCGGTCGTTTTGAGATTACTATATAAAGGTAAAGTCTGATACAGACGGTCGGTGACGTGCAGCCATACATTTTTGGGGATACCGCCATAATTGGCATTAAAGTTCTTATTGCTCCACTGGTATTTCGTGCCCGTCGCCCGTTCTTTATAATTCCAGTCATTGTCGATGCGGACTGCGATTACATTTTCCTGTCCGTACTTAATATAAGGAGTCAGATCAAAACCGACAGCCATGACACCATTCTCGTGCAGGCCGACATTCTGACCATTTATATAGAAATCCGCCCCTTGACGGACTCCTTCAAACTCTACAAAAACTTTCTTATTCTTGCTGTTGGCAGGCAGACGGAAATGTTTCCGATACCACATAATCGTATCGGTCAGTTCATCAATGCTCAGGCGGAAAGCCTCATCTTCATTGAAGGCATGCGGTAAAGTCACTTTCTTCCACTCCGAATCAGAAAAACGCGGCTGCTTTGCCTCGGGAACATCACCCACATAAAGCAACCAGTCTGAATTGAAATTATATTTATTACGGACATCGGACGATGTCACGAACTGGCTTATTCCAATAAAAGCCAAAAAGAAAAAGAGGATTCTATGTCTCATAGTATGTCTATTTATCTGTTCGTGGCAAAGCTAGCGCAAAATACCACACACGTCCATAGACTAAAATACAGATTACATAGAGATTTGTTCACAACTGTTTAAAAATGAATCAAACAGTAGTATCTCCATTGGGGATGACCCAAAAGTCGGTAGTATCTCCATTCTCCTCCTTCGGGAAGGAGGAGTAGTCGAAGACCGAGGTGGTAGGAGAAATAATGTTTGTTCCTTTTTTATTGAAAATGATAGAGTAATGTATTCACCTACCACCTCCCCCTATGGGTACTCCTCCTTCCCGAAGGAGGAGATTTAAGATACTATTGACTTTTTAGTCAGCCCCATTCAAGATACTATTGACTATCATTTAATTCAAAACAGTGTGGAAAGAAAGCTAAAACTGGAAATAAATAAACGGCTGAATCTCCGAACTCTTCATCTGAATGACCAGATAAATCAGAGCCACCATCAGCAGAGCTTTCCCTAAGAACGGCAAGCGAATAACTCCACGACAAGCAGCATTCTCCCAACTATCCGGAGTGAAATGAAGCAGAAAGCCGAGCAGCATCAAGGCAAACACGCGCCAGTATCCTTCGATCAATTGTGGGAAAAGCTGCGGACGGAAAGTGGTGAATATCTGTCTCAACATATCCATCGAGTTCTGAAAATCGGCATTACGGAAGAATATCCAGCAGAAACAGACAAAGTGGAAAGTGATAATGACTCCGAATACACGACGCCAGCCATGACTTTGTTCTCCTTTCTTACGACCTATGATGGACATCCACATCTTATGCACCGCCAAAGCGATGCCGTGAAATGTTCCCCAAAGTACAAAGTTCCAGGAAGCTCCGTGCCACAATCCACCCAGAAACATGGTAATAATCAGATTCAGATACTGGCGGAACTTACCTTTCCGGTTTCCTCCCAAGGATATGTACAAGTAATCGCGCAACCAACTGGACAATGAGATATGCCAACGCCGCCAAAATTCAGTAATGGAGGCGGACTTATAAGGAGAATTAAAGTTGAGATTAAAATGAAAGCCCAACAGCAGAGCGATACCGATAGCCATATCGCTATATCCGGAGAAGTCACAATAAATCTGCAAAGCATACCCGTATACTCCCATCAGATTCTCGAGACCGGAATAAAGGGTCGGATTATCAAAGATACGCTCCACGAAGTTGACACTGATATAATCGGAAATGATTGCTTTCTTGAACAAACCGGAGAGAATAAGGAAAATCCCCCGCCCGAACATCTCCTGAGAAACGAAAAGCGGTTTCCGGATTTGCGGAATAAAGTCACGGGCACGCACAATCGGTCCTGCCACCAGCTGCGGAAAGAAGGATACATAAAACGCGTAATCCAGTATGTTGGTCAATGGCTTGATGTCTTTCCGGTAAACGTCAATGGTATAGCTTAATGACTGGAAAGTGAAGAATGAGATACCTACGGGCAGGAATATATCAAGCGCCGTAAATTCCCCTCCCATCAACGAGGCAATCACTCCCCCCAGGAAATTAGTATATTTAAAGTAGGCAAGAAGCCCCAGATTGACTCCCAGACTCAGAGTTACCAACCCTTTGCGTTTCCAGCGTCCTTCGGTACGGTCCATCCATTGCGCCAGCAGGAAGTCGCAAACCGTGACCAGCGCCAGCAGGAAAAAGTAAGTGCCGCTGCTCTTATAATAAAAGTAATAAGAGAAAAGCGTCACAAACAGAATACGGGCCGTATACTTACGCTGCAACAAGGTGTATACGATCATAAAGGCGGCAAACAGCCAAAGGAAGATACCACTGCTGAATATCATCGGTGCCTGCGGATCGTAGGTAAGCACCTCTTTTAACCGGCTGAAATCAATATCAATGGGAAACATAATCGTTATAAGCTTGAATAATGGCTTGGTATAATAAATTTCCTTGCAGGATATATCCCTCAGGTAAATAATGCACATGATCGGGACGCATCAGTTTCGCTTCCGTCCAGTTGGTACAGGCACGGCGCTTGCCCCCTACTACATCGTACATATCCCACACGAGCAGACGATGATCTTTGGCATAACGGCGAATTGTTTCTGCCGCTGTAACCGTCCGGGGATTGATGGCGTACGTACGTTTCCGCCGCCTTTGCCGGAAACTTTCGTAAGAACCCGGAGGCGTGGTGAGAAGAATAGGGACATCGGGAAGGCTGTCGCGCAACAGTTTGACAAGTTCGTCCATCTGATTATAATGCAGGTTGACGTTATACCGCCGGTTATGGCTTTCGTTGGTTCCGAAGGACAGAATCAGCAGTTCCGGCTTCATGGCTGCAATATCGGCAATACGTCCCGGATGGGTAAACGTCAGACAGGTAGCCCCGTTCACCCCCATATCGGTATAAGAGACAGCACCAAAGGTTTCTTTCAGCAGCGTTCCCGTAGTCTGCGGATAGATGTGCCCGCGTACGTGACTGTCTCCGATATGGAGAATACGCACCGTATCTTCGGAAAGTCCGGCACGTACCTGACGGAGACGTTCAAATACGGGTGTCAGCAGGGCAATGCTGTCGATTATCTCATTCCTTCCGGTTTCGCGGAAAGCGGAAGGAAAAGAAGTCTGCACGGCGATGGTATCATTCGCCCAGTTCATTTCCCGCAAAGGTTTTATCATTTTCAAGGTCTTCCCCAGTGGAGGACAGGCAGGGATACGGTCTTGCGCCTTTCCTGCCGAAAGAAGAAAGAATGTTCCCATCAGTCCCAAGATAAAGCCCAGCAACAGGTTATTCTTGCTCATAAGCACGCCTCCTGTCATATTGTTCCTTACCATATATCAATGTTTCATAGAGCAGTCCTGCCAGATGTTTGCCTCCCCGGAAGTTGATATGAGTATAATCGTAGTTCGCCATCGAAGGTTTGGCGTGTACGAGGTTCGCCATACTGCCTTCGCCTCCCATCGCTTCAAACATATTCCAGAAAGCGATACCGCTTTCGGCAGCAATGTTCTGCTGATAGCGAATCAGATTCTTGACTCCCGGCATGGTACGAAGTTCACCATCTTCTGTCTTATAATCACGGTCGCCGACGCTTAACAGCAAAATACTCGCCTGTGGAAAACAATTCTTCAGATGTTCGATAGAAGTGAGCAGTCCCTTCTGATAATTATCATAATTGCGTCCCCGTTCGGTAGCCACATTCAATCCGTATTCAAGAATAATCAGATCATAAGGACGCTGCTCGTTAAACTGACGCAGCATTTGTTGCGGAATCCCCCGCAACGATAAGCCGGAACTGCCTCGCAAGGAGAAATTATCAAGAATGATTCCTTTCTTACCATCCATCGCCAAGCCATAGAACAACGTAGAATCGGCACGATCTACCGTCCACCGGACAGAGCCGATGCGTCCTTCAACGGAAATCTTCTGCAAATCGCCCGAAGGCGCTAAGGAATAATTCTTACTCTCCCCCCGATTCACACGGGCAGTAAGATGAACGGAATCTTTATTATAGAAGAAAATCGAAGCCTGCTGACAGGTATCAAGCAGCGAAGCATATTTGCTTTGCCCCCTCAACTCAACGTATGCTCCTTCACGGGGAATAAAGTAATGTCCGGAAATACCCTGTTTCTTTTTATCGAAATACACACTGTCCGTCACCGCATGACTGGACCACCCGCCGAAAGTATGCCGCACGGTAGGACGATACCCGCTCGTCATCGAAGTTATTGTGACAAATCCGACACCGCAACCGCCAAACCGCTTCTGAAGCATTTCACGTAAATCAGCCGTAAAGATATCCGCCTCTATAAATGAATCACCGAAAACGGCAATACGTACCAGCCCGTCATGATCCGGATGAGAAGAAGAAGTACGGTCGAGCGCTTCATAAAAAGAAGCCATGCCGCGACGGGTAGAGTCACCGTAATCTTCAATGCAAGTCATGCCCGCACGACAGGTATCGACAAAAACCGGCTTTACGACAGGAGGCAAAGGAATGGTATCCGAATCGGCCACCACCACTTCCTGCTTCGGATAGCGAAGATCGCTTAAAAGATCGACACGCCTCATCGTGTGTCCGTCGATCGTTATAGCCGGAAGCCAGTGCAACCCAAAGAGTGCTGCAAACACGATCAGTACAAGCCATAACGAATATTTCAGGTAGTTCTTGATAATCTCCATCTTATAAGTAGATATAAGCACTCATTGAGTCCTCGTTTTTTACCCGGTGCCGAGTCACCTCCTCATCGGTGCCGAAGGAAGGCCTCATCGGTGCCGGACCACAAGTTCATCGGTGCCAGACGTTTTCAGGCTGCAAAGATAGGGAAAAGCAAGAAAAAAGAAGGGAGAATCTACATTATTTATAGATTCTCCCTTCCGATTATTTATTCACTGTACGAACGCTAGATGGTCCGTTCAATGTTCCATACAAATGCACGTAATCCCAGCTGTTCGGTCTGCAAGTCCATCTTATGTAGTGTATCCAGCAACGGATCGACTTTATTGTCATCGACCACCGTAAGGATAGCCGAACACATACTGGGCCAGGCATGACTACCGAAGTGCGGATCGCCTGTCTTTGAGCCACGTCCCTGCACCTTTTCAAGGTATGTAAAGCCCCGGCAGTTCAGACGGTCGAGCAATGCCATGATCCGTTCGTAATACGCCTGATCGAATGTTATCAATACTGATTTCATATTTCTTTTCTGTTATTTCTTAATAATTTCATCTTTATGTTCCTGGAAGTAGACATCCAGTTCGCGTTTGCGATGGAGTTTACGACGTCTGTTCTTGATACCTGTTCCGGCAAATACACAGTACAGCGTAGGAATCAGGACGAGTGTCAACACAGTAGATACCGTCAGACCACCGATTACGGCAATCGCCATCGGACTCCACATCTCAGAACCTTGTCCGCCACCGATAGCCATCGGGATCATACCCAGAACGGTCGTGGCTGTTGTCATCAATACCGGACGGAGACGGCTCTTACCAGATGTCACCACAGAGTTGATGACCGCCATACCCCGCTCTCGACAGAGCGTGATGTAGTCGATGAGCACAATACCGTTCTTCACCACAATACCGATCAGCATGATACCTCCCAGCAAACTCATTACACTCAGCGTACTGCCCGTAAAGAACAACGCCATCAAGACTCCACTAAATGCAAACGGCAGAGAGAACATGATAATGAACGGATAAGTCAGAGACTCGAACTGTGCTGCCATTACGATGAATACAAGAATGACAATCAGGATACCCAATGTTCCCAAGTCGCGGAACGAATCCTGCTGGTCTTCATACGAACCGGAAATCTGAATCGTGATTTCTCCCGGAATATCCATCTTATCAATAAGCTTGTTACCTGCTGCCACTACGTCACCCAACGGAGCACCGGAGATAACGGCGGATACGGTCACGATACGTTCACGGTCTTTACGCTCAATGGTAGGAGGCGCAAAACGTTCGACTACCTTTCCGACATCTTTTACACGCACGGACTCGCCTTTGGCATTATAAATAAGGATGTTCTCGATGCTTTCCAGACTTGTACGATATTCGGGTGCATAGCGCACTTTGATATCATACTCATCCCCGTCTTCACGATATTTGGAAGCAACGGCACCATTGATACGATTACGCAAGTAGTTACCGGCTGTAGCCAGGTTCAGTCCGTGCATCGCCAGCTTCTCACGGTCGAAATCAACCTGATACTCGGGCTGGTAGTCACTACGGCTGATGTTCACCTCGGTCACCCCTTTCACAGTCAGCAACTCACGTTTCAAACGGGCTGCTACGCTATCAGTCATCGTCATATCGTATCCGTATATCTCAAAGTCGGCACTTGCCTGAGCAGACATACCTGTATTACTACCTCCCAGAATAACCTGTGCCTTGCTGAACTCCGGATAACCTTTCAAGTCCTGACGCATCTCGTCACAGACTGCTTCCAGTGAGATATCACGATCTCCCGGGTCTACCAGACTGATGTTGAAGGAAATAATGTGCGAGCCGTTGTCCTGCATGGAAGCCCACGTATTATCCGAGTCCGCCTGACCTACGGTATAGTTACATACCTTCATGATATCTTTATACTTCGTCAGCCACTGGTTAGTCAGCTTCTCGGAAAGTTCCTGAGCAATCTCTTTTCGTGTACCGATCGGCAATTCAAGCTGAACAGCAATACGGGCATTATCCTGTGCAGGGAAGAACTCCGTACCGATTCCTTTCGCACACAGCAAGCTGACAACGAAGAAAGCAATACATCCCACAATCACAACCGGACGATGACGAACTGCCCAGTTCAGCATTTTCGCATAACCTGTATCGAGTGCGTCCAACGCTTTCTCTATCGGAGTAAAGAAGAGCTTGAACATCTTCGACGGGCGCTTCTGCAAACGAAGTAATTGCGAACAGAGCATCGGGGTCAGTGACAGAGCCGCCACGGTAGACACAAACATGATGGCACACATCATCCAGCCCAGCTGTTTGAAGAGCACACCGGACATACCGCTTACCATGGTCAACGGGAAGAACACAGCGATCATGGTCAGCGTAGAAGCGATTACGGAAATAGCCACCTCATTCGTTCCATGTACTGCTGCCTGTTTCGGGTCCGAGCCACGCTCAATATGTGTCGTCACGTTTTCAAGTACCACAATCGCATCATCCACCACCATACCGATGGCAATAGACAGAGACGACAGTGAGATAATGTTGATCGTATTTCCGGTAATCGCCAAATAGATAAAGGAAGCGATCAACGAAAGCGGAATCGTGATACAGATAATCAATGTCGCACGCCAGCGCCCCAGGAACAGGAACACGACGATCACAACGAACAGCAAGGCATACATTACAGTCTCTGCCAAACTGTCAATCGTATTCAAGATATTATCGGAAGTATCGACAATCACTCCCAGCTTCACATCACTCGGCAGGTTCTTCTGCAAACGCGGAAGCGCTTCTTCTACCTTACGGGAAATTTCTACAGAGTTGGCGCCCGACTGCTTCTGAACCACAATCATCGCACCCTGCACACCGTTATTATAGGTTTCCTGCGCACGCTCTTCCACCGTATCCACGATGCGGGCCACATCACGCAGGAAGACATTCGCTCCATTGTGCGTACCTACTACGATATCTGCCAACTGGCGGGAATCATCAAACTCCCCTTCCACACGGAGGGCATACGTCTCACTACCGATATCGAAGTTACCGCCCGGAATATTCTTGTTTTCGGCTCCGATAATAGAGCTGATAGTTTCAATGCTCAGGTTATAAGCTTCCAGTTTGTTAGGGTCGCAATATACCTGAATCTCACGCTGCGGCGCACCACTGATAGACACCGTTCCCACACCGGGAATACGTGCCAACGGGTTAACCACACGGTCGTCCAGTATCTTGTAAAGCGCGGCTTGGCTCTCATTGGCCTGTACCGAAAGCAATACAATCGGAATCATGTCCGTACTGAACTTGAAGATGATCGGATTCTCGACATCATCCGGCAGCTGTGAGCTTACCATGTCGAGTTTGTCACGTACATCATTCGTCAGCACGTCAATATCATTACCAAACTCAAACTCCAATGTAATCAATGACATATTCTCGGAAGAACGAGAGGTAATATGTTTCAGGTTACTCACCGCATTCAAGGTATTCTCCAGCGGCCGGGTAACGTTATTTTCTATATCCGAAGCACTTGCGCCAGGATATGCGGTCATTACCATGATCGTATTTGTATCGATGTCCGGATACAAGTCGATAGGTAACTTGGACAAAGAGAAAAGACCAAAAATCACCACTGCCAGAAAGCAGAGGGAGGTCATAATCGGTTTCTTAACCGCACCTTCGTATAAACTCATTTCTTTATAGTGATTAGTTTAATAGTGATTTTACTTCTCGATCTCTACTTCCGTACCGTTTATCAGACGTGCCTGTCCGGCCACTACCACCTGCGAGTTATCGGGCACACCGGATTTCAGCTCATACTCCGAGCCCATACGTCTGCCTAACTCCACTTTGTTGTAGGACACTTTGCCATCTTTATAAACGTACACATAGCGATCGCCGGAACCTGCCTGTTTCACAATAGCCAAGTCGGGTACTACGACGTTGTCCGCCGTACCGAAGTTCAAGGTAGCACGGGCAAACATTCCCGGACGTACACGCTGATCTTTGTTGTCCAACTTGATCTCGATCTGGAAAGTACGGGTAGTTGCGTCGATAGTCGGATAGATCAGGCTGATAGTTCCCTTGAACAGTTCGTCGCCATATACATCCAGCTTCACATCTACCGGTTCGCCTTTCTTCACCTTCGTGAAGTAGGTTTCAGACACATTGATCATCAGCTTGACCGGAGTGATCTGCTCTACTACCAGCACCGGACTTCCGCCACTATACATATCACCATTATCGTAATTACGGGCAGTGATTACTCCGTTGATCGGGCTCAACAGAAACGTATTCTCTACCAGATTATCATAAGCAGTCTGCTTCACATCGAGCTGCATCTTCGCAGCATCCCACTCTGATTTGGAAGCACCGCCTACCTTATAAAGTTCGTCGATACGATTAAATTCAATTTTCTGATTGTCCAGTTGCAGTTTCGTCTGTGTGAGGTTGGCTGCATCCATCTGCACCAGCTTCTGGCCTTTGGATACACGGTCGCCCACTTCTACCAGAATCCGGTCGATGCGGACAGGTGACGAAGGAGCAATGTTGTTCTTTACTTCAGCTTCTACCGTCGCTGTATAATCCTGTATCTGATCTACGGGACGGGCTGTTACATCAGCCACTTTTACTCTGGGCTTCTCGTCTTCCTGTTTCACAGCAGCCTTATCTTTTCCACCCGTACATGAGCTCATTACTACTGTCAATAGCAGAGCCACTAATTGGATACCTTTTTTCATATTCCTTAGTTGTAATTTTAGTTGTCTATCTTTATTGTTTTCCCAAAACCTGATCAAGGTCAGCCTTAGCTACCAGGTAATCGTAGATTGATTGATTGTAAGTAAGTTGTGCCTGCGTCAGTGATACCTGCGAACTGTTAAGTTCAAGCACGGTTCCCTTACCGACTTCATAACGTTTTCCGGCAATCTGTACCGCTTTTTCAGCCTGCATCACGTTTTCTTTGTTGCTGACCACCTGCTCGGAACTGGCAGTCATATTGTTACGGTAGCTGACTACCTGCATATTCAGTTTTCTCTCCGTATCGATACGGTTCCAGTCAAGCTGGCGCATCTGGATGCGGGCCGATTTTACCTTCGTAAAGTTGCTCGCCCTATACAAAGGAATGCTCAGATTGAACATCAAAGACGAACTGTTGCTCCACGTATAATCAAAGAAATTGATGTTCGGATTATACAAAGACTGATATTGATAAGAGAAGCTCATCGACAAAGTAGGCATGAAGTTCGTTTTCAGCGACTTCACGTTCTTTTCGAGCAATTTCATATTCAGCTCGAACTGCTTCATCGTTGTATTGTTCTCCAGACTCATATCTTCTTCTTTCAACTGATTGGCAAACAGCATTGATTCGTAGTTTGTCAGATTATCGTCAGTCTTAATATCCACATCAGCCGTAATGCCCATCAACACTTTCAACTGGAGTTTTGCCAGCGTCACGGCATTGGCGGCAGAAATGACATTCGGCTTGATGCTGCGCATCTGTACTTCTGCGCTGATCTTGTCAAATTCGCTGACTGCACCTTGTTGATATTTGGCGTTCACGACATTGAAATTATCTTCTGCCAACTTATAGCTGCCTTGAAGCACTTCATAACTATCTTGTGCAAGCATCAGCTGATAATAAGCCTTGGTTACCTGATTGATCAAATCCAGTTCGGAAGCACGCGACTTCTCCACTGCCAGTTCGATATCCGTCTTTGTCATTGACATGGCCCGGTAGACTGCCGGTGCAAACAAAGGCAGGTTAATGCTCAGTCCGGCATTGGCGGTATTCGTACCATCCTGCCCCATCTTGAACGACATATCGTTCAGTTTCATTTCAGCCGCTTTGATCGTGTGATCCAATGATCCGTTTAGGCTTGCTTCGGGTAACAGGCTCTGCCATGCTTCCTTACTTGCAACTTTCTTTAAGGCAATTTCTTCTGCCGCCACCTTTATCGTAGGATTCTCATCCAACGCTATTTCCAGGGCTTTGTCCAACGTCAATGTCAGCGTATTCTGCGTTGTCTGCTCCGTCTGAGCCTTTGCAAAGCCAAACGCACAGAGAGCCATTGCCGTCAGAAGCATTTTCTTGCCTGTCAATCTTTTCAATCTGTTCATAAACTCGTTTCTATTTGATCCTTAATTGTTTGTCATCCGAACCTAGCTCCTATTGTTGCTCGACCCGGTTTTTACGATATTCTGATATAAATTCCTCTAAAACTTTGGCTCCTTTTTCCGTGGAAATGCCACGTATATAGGTAAACATGATGGATTCATATACTTCTATAAAAGGATATTCGTTGCAAATGTCCGTATTCAGCAGCACATCAAACTGCTCGCGCACCAACAGATTGACTATCTCAAAGTTGACATCCGAACGAAAGATACCTTGCTCTACCCCCGACTTAAAGAAAGACATCGTCTTCTCCGAGTCACTTTCACTACGGTCTTTCATCATTGCATATACCTTCGGATATTTCTTGATATCCTCGAAGAAACGCTTGTTGGTCTGATGAAAGATCTCGATGCTTTTCTGAAAGACAGCAAGTATCACCTCCAGCACATTGTTGGATTGCTCGTATATCTCCTGCAAGTATTTGTCTCTTTCAGCTTGCTTTTGCAGAATACACTCTTTCAATAATGATTCCTTATCTGCAAAAACCTCATAGAGCGTACGTTTGGAAATGCCCAATGCTGCTGCAATGTCATCCATCGTAATACACTTGATACCTTTCAAAGTAAAAGCTTCTGTCGCGGTCATTATGATCCGCTCTCTCAGCTCCGCCTTTTGGGACGCGTCTCTTCCATGCTCCATCATCACTCTTTTTAGATTTTGTTAGACTCAGTTTTCTATAATTTCACCATTTAAAGCGAAAAACGGAACAAAGATATATAGAAAACTCAATTAACAAATCAAGTTTCCTTTTATTTATAGCCCATTTGATAAATATTATCATTCATTAGAGGTATATGAAAACAAGTGTTAAGAGGAAATATGGAGCAAAAGTAAGGAATAGCGGTATATGAAGTAAAGTTTTATCGCTGTAAGAGGGAGAATAATCGGCAAATGCCGGATAAATATCGATAAGAATCGATCGTTTATCCGGCAATAACAGTCACCATTATTAACGAAAAGCGAAAAAGGAGGTTTAGTACTCTAACTTAGTCCTTTTTAAAAAAGCGACTGTTTTATGTATTTCTTTGTACATCACAATGTCGTCTTTCACAAAAGGCACTTCTTTCCGGTAGGCATGCAGGAAACTCTCCAGCAGCGGAGACGTTTTCAGCGGACGGCGGAAATCGATGCCCTGCGCAGCATTCATCAGTTCGATGGCAAGGATATGTTCAAGGTTGTCCATCACTTTATAAAGTTTGGTTGCGGCATTGGCTCCCATACTTACATGATCTTCCTGCCCGTTGGACGAAACGATGGAATCGCTCGATGCGGCATAGCAGTACATTTTATTCTGGCTGACCATAGACGCAGCAGCGTATTGGGGAATCATAAAGCCGGAGTTCAGTCCCGGATTGGCTACCAGAAACTCCGGAAGTTCGCGAAGTCCCATAATCAATTGAGAGACACGGCGTTCGGAGATATTTCCCAGTTCTGCTAGAGCAATGGCGAGAAAGTCATAGGAGATAGCCAACGGCTGACCGTGGAAATTTCCACCGGAAATGATTCTGTCTTCGTCTGGGAAGATCGTAGGATTGTCCGTGACGGAATTGATTTCGGTCAGCAGTACGGAGGAAACATAGCGGATAGCGTCTTTCGTGGCACCATGCACTTGCGGGATGCAACGGAATGAGTAAGGATCCTGTACGTGCGCTTTGGGACGTTCGATCAGTTCGCTGCCTGCCAGCAGTTTACGGAAAGCCTCTCCCGTCTCGATCTGTCCGGGATGAGGGCGTATCTGCTGGATACAATCCATAAACGGGTCGATACGTCCGTCGAAGGCTTCAAGAGAAAGGGCGGCTATCAGGTCAGCTTTCTTGGAGAGGCGGAAGGCTTTGAGAATGGCAAATACACCATTGGCACTCATGAACTGGGTACCGTTGAGCAGCGCAAGCCCTTCCTTGCTCATGAGCCGGACGGGTTCCCAGCCAAATTCGTCGAGCACGCTGATGGCTTCGCATTTCTTTCCTTTATAGTTGACGTCGCCCACACCGATCAAAGGAAGGAACAGATTGGCTAATGGGGCGAGATCGCCGGAAGCTCCCAAAGAACCGCGATCATAGACGATGGGCAGTACGTCGTTATTGAAAAAGTCAAGAATACGCTGCACGGTGATTAGTTGCACGCCGCTATGTCCCAACGAGAGAGCGTGGGCTTTGAGCAACATCATCAGTTTGATGATGACAGGACGGATTTCTTCGCCTACACTGCAGGCATGGCTCTTTATCAGGTTTTCCTGCAAGGTTCCCAATTCGCCGGGAGATATATTTTTAGTGCATAACGAGCCGAAGCCGGTGGTGATGCCATAAAGAGGTTCTTCGGAAGAAGCTATTTTATGGTCGAGATAATCACGGCATTTCTGAATGCGGAGCTTGGCTTCGGGAGCCAGTTCCAGCTTCAGATTCTCGTTGATGATCCGTTCGATGATTTCGAAGGTCAGTTCTCCGGAACCTATTTGATACACATTCTTGCTCATACGCGTAAGTCTTGGTTGACGGCATCCAGTAATTCTTTCTCTTTCCGGCAGGCGGTTTGCTCTATCCGGTCTGCTTCGGCTTGCAATTCTTGGACAAATTCTTTGTCTTTGAGTACCCCCAGATTAATGCGGACATTCAGCAATGCCCCCAATACGGCGGATCGTGCCGCCATCATGGCTACACAAGCGTCTGTAATAGCGTTCCGATTCCCCAGACGGGCGATGTCTGCTATGACGGGCATCACTTCGAGTGCTTTTCGGGCAACTTCCATCGGAATGAGAGCGGCATGCCTGGTGGCTTCCTGAATGGCAGCGCTGCGGGCAGCTTTTTCTTCATCGGTAGCTTTGGGAAGTTTAAAACAGGCAAAAACTTCATCATAGGCTTCGGAGTCTTTATCAATCAGGGCGATGAATTCTTTTTGGAATCGGGTGGTAATCGTCTGTGCGTGCTGCATTACTTCTTCGCTGGCTTCATATCCTTTCTTGCCGATGGTGAGTCTCGTCACCATCGTGGCCAAAGCGGAAGCCAATGCTCCACCTAAAGCGGCAATACTGCCACCGCCGGGTACCGGATCATTGCCGGCTACCTTATCTAAGAAATCTTTTACGGTTAAATCTGCTAACATGGTATTTTATGATTTTAGTTATCAATTGACGGGGTATAGCATACCGCCTTTAATAGTCATGATGACACAGTTCATGCCCACGTAGTATGGCAGAATGTGATAATTGTCCGAATTCAGTATGACAAAGTCGCCTTGCTTGCCTACTTCGATGCTTCCGATCCGGTCTGCCCGATGAAGGGCAGCAGCTCCGTTCAGTGTAAGGGCAGTGATGGTTTCTTCGATGCTAAGTTTCATGTAAATACACGCCAAAGCAATGGTCAACGGGATGGAACCGGAGAAACAGCTTCCCGGATTCAAGTCTGTGGCAAGTGCCACGGCACAGCCGGCATCAATCATTTCACGACCGCGTGCATAAGGTTCTTTCAGTGCGAAAGCCGTCAGAGGCAGCAGGGTAGCTACTACTCCTGCGTCGGCCATTGCACGGATTCCGGCATCGGAAGCCTGAAGCAGATGATCGGCAGACAAAGCGCCCAGTTCGGCAGCCAGCTCAGCGCCACCAAAGGAAACGATTTCATCGGCATGGAGCTTTAACAGGAAGCCTTGTTCTTTGGCTGCCTGAAGGAGGCGGCGGGACTGTTCGACAGAGAAAACTCCTTGTTCGCAAAAGACATCACAACATTCGGCAAGTTCGTTCTCGCGGATAACGGGGAGCATTTCACGAATCAGAAAGTCGATGTATTCGTCTCCTCTTCCTTTATACTTTTCGGGAAGGGCGTGGGCTCCTAAGAAAGTGGATACAATGTCGATACGTTTGTGCTCGTCATTGTTCAGGCTGCGCATTATTTTCAGTTGCAGCAGCTCTGTTTCCCGATCGAGTCCATAACCGCTTTTACCTTCTACCGTGGTGACTCCCATAGCACTCATCTTCTTCAGAAAGCCTTCGGCTGCCGAGCGAAGTTTCAGGAAATTCATTTGCCGGGTAGCTTTTACGGTACTGGCTATCCCTCCGCCACGTTCCATGATGGACATATAGCTTTCGCCTTTCAGCCGCCATGAAAATTCTTCGGAACGTTCTCCGCCAAAAACAAAATGGGTATGCGAATCGACAAAGCCCGGAAGCAGGCAATGTCCCCGGGCGTTGTAATGCCAGTAATGCTGGTAGTAGCCGTCACGATCTTCGCCACGACTCTCGCCGACGTAAGTGATGATGCCTTTGGTCACTTCTACCGTTCCGTTTTCTATGATGCGGAGTTGTCCCATTTCCGCACCTTTACGGGCGGAGATTCCTGTCGGGGTGACAATACGGGCATTGAATATAATCAGGTTTTCACTCATTGATCTTTTATTATTCGGTTCTTACTATTTCAATCATAATTCGATATAAGTTTCAGCAGCTTTATATCGGACGCACATTATTTTAATACTCCGGGCGCTATTCCATGATACGCGCTTCCAGCACCTGCTGCATGGAGAAATTCTCCAGTCCTAAATAATAGGAGGCCGTATCTATCAGCGCTTCCATCGGCACCAGACCAATGATCTCACTTCCAACAATCGTCACTCCATAGCGGCGGGCCTCAATACGCACCAATTCGAAAGCACGGTAAAGGGCGGTGCGGGTGTAATCGGTCATATTAATGGATACTTGGGTGATATTCCGCTCTTTCAGTTCCACCCCCATTGCTTTGACGTAGCGGAGACCGCCGTTGATATGCCGGATATTTTTTGCTATCTTCGTGGCTATTTCAAGATTATTGGTACTCAGATTGATGTTATAAGCGACTAGCGGCATTCGGGCACCGATAGCTACCGTTCCGGCAGTGGGATGACGCTCGGCAGGGCCGAAGTCGGGCTGCCATTCGGGAAGTCTGATTTTCTCCGCCATTCCTTCAAATTCTCCCTTACGGACGGAGGCCAGATTTTCCCGATGCGGGGCTGTGGCGGACTTTTCATACAGAAAGACAGGGAGATTATATAGTTCCGCCACCCGGGAAGCCACTTCTTTCGACAGGGCGACGGCTTCTTCCATCGTCGTATTCTTGATCGGGATGAAAGGAACCACATCCACCGCTCCCATGCGGGGATGCTGTCCGCTATGATGATTAAGGTCTATCAGACGGACAGCAATGCCGATAGCTTCAATGACTGCATCGCGCAAGGCTTCCGGTTCGCCAACCAAAGTGACTACCAGACGGTTATGATCTTCATCATTGCTATAATCGAGCAGCTTCACGCCGGATTTGCCACGAAAAGGGGCTACTATCTTGTCTATTTTCTCCAAATCACGTCCCTCGCTAAAGTTGGGGACACATTCGATGATCTTACTCCAATTCATATTTATTTCTCTATTTCGTTACTTTCTATTACAATGCTTCTTTTATTGTCTTTTTAATCAGCTCGTCATCAGCCAGATAAGGCATCGTTATATGATACCCTTCCGAATGTGATTCATTGAAAGCGCCACTAGTTTCCATTGCATGCGGATTGCGGGCCCACGAACGGCGGGCCACTCCGCCCATCACATCCCAAAGCATAGCCGAGCGAAGTATCTCGTCTACCCGTTCGCTGCCGTCACATACCATGCCGAAGCCGCCATTAATCGCTTTTCCGATGCCGACTCCGCCGCCATTATGCAGGGCTACCAAGCTCATGCCACGGGCGCAGTTTCCAGCGAAACACTGCACGGCCATATCAGCCATGACATTACTTCCATCTTTGATATTCGATGTCTCACGGAAAGGAGAATCGGTTCCACTCACATCGTGATGATCACGGCCCAACATAATCGGTCCTACTTCTCCCCGCCGTACCATTTCATTGAAACGGAGGGCGATATTCATTCTTCCTACAGCATCCTGATAGAGAATACGTGCCTGAGTACCTACTACCAGCCTGTTCTTTTCGGCGTCGCGTATCCAGTTATAATTATCCAGATCCTGTCCCCGTCGATTGACATCAATGCACTCCATTGCGGCACGGTCCGTTTTTATCAGATCTTCGTGCCTACCGCTCAGACATACCCATCGGAAGGGGCCATAGCCATAATCAAAGAGTTGGGGTCCCATGATATCTTCTACATAACTCGGCCATATAAATCCGTCTTTCTCATCAACTCCATTGCGGGAAATCTCTTTCACTCCGGCATCATAAATCGCTTTCATAAAGGAGTTGCCATAATCGAAGAAGTAAGTGCCGCATGCCACCAGTTTCCGGATTACCTCAAAATGGCGGCGCAAAGAAGCGTCTGCCAGACGACGGAACTGATCAGGAGATTCATGAAGAAGGCGGGTGCGCTCTTCGAAAGTCAAGCCTACGGGACAGTAGCCTCCTTCGTAAACGGCATGACAAGAGGTCTGATCGGACAAAAGTTCAATATGAATCTGCTCGCGTTCCGCATATTCCAGCAAATCAACGACGTTGCCATGATAGGCTATCGAGCAAGGTTCCCGACGTTCCATCGCTTCTTTTGCCAGGCGGAAAGCTTCCGACAGGTCCTGTGTGACATGGCCTACCCATCCCTGCCGATAACGTGTTTCGATACGGGAGCTATCGACTTCGGCTATAATAGAGGCTGCTCCGGCTATTTCGGCTGCCTTTGGCTGTGCCCCGCTCATTCCTCCCAAACCGGAAGATACGAAGAGGTGACCACGCAAATCTTTGTCCTGCGGAATGCCGAGTTTCAATCGCCCGGCGTTGAGTAATGTGTTGAAAGTGCCATGAACAATACCCTGCGGACCGATATACATCCAGCCGCCCGCCGTCATCTGCCCATAGTTGGCAACTCCCATTTGTGCGGCAATGTGCCAATCGTGCTGATTGTCGAACTGGCCTATCATCATAGAGTTGGTAATAATAACGCGGGGAGCATCGGGACGGGAACGAAACAGTCCCAACGGATGTCCGGACTCAATGACCAGTGTTTGCTCAGGAGTAAGTTCTTCGAGATATTGCTTGATCAGAAGGTATTGCATCCAGTTCTGACAAACTTGTCCGGTTTCACCATAAGTAACAAGCTCATAGGGATACAACGCGATATCAAAACAGAGATTGTTGTCAATCATTACTTGAAAGGCTTTGCCTTCCACACATTTGCCACGATATTCATCAATCGGTCTGGCTTTCAGATCGCCTGCGGGGCGGAAGCGGTATCCGTAAATTCGCCCACGGGTACGCAATTCTTCCATAAATTCAGGTGCCAGTTGCTCATGCAATTCCAAGGGGATATAGCGCAATGCATTCTTCAATGCCGTAGCTGTCTGCGCCGGCGTAAGCATATAACTACGGTCGGGGGCCCTCCGGATACCTTCTATGAAAGCTGGGTAGGGAGGTAACGTGTTGCCAAGAGTTATCTTCATAATAAGCAGAATTAAGGATTACAAACTGTAAGCAATACAGTTCTATAACTCTTCGCAATATAGAAAAAAAGAAGAGAAAAGACAAAGGTTTTGGTAGATTTATTATCAGAAAGGTATTATTTATTCTTTCTGCTGCTCACCACACAGCATTTGCAGATACTTGAAGGTATGCTTCGCTTCCTGACTGTCTTTTGTAAGGTAGGCTTTTTTCCATTCCGGATGTTTTTCCAGCAGTTGCGCCATCTTTTCTTTTCCTACAAAATCAATCTTTCCGGTCTCACCGTTCAGCTCATAGCAGACCCGTTTAGTAACCAGACTTGAAGCAGCAAGAGCATCTCCCACATTTCCGCCCAGTTTCACATCATCTTCTTCTGCAAATGTTCCACCGATTACCGACCCTAATGGCATCGCACAGAAATAGATATTTTTGCCCAACTGAACAGCCGGAGCATACCACGCCCCGAAACGCATCTTTTTATAACGCAACTTACGACAGTTGATAAATAAGTCTCCTTCAGAAGTACGCACCGCAAAACAACGCTTCTTCAACTGGCGGCACATAGATTCATCATTGCCTGCCGTTATCCGGTAGTCAGCCCCGCCTGTCAATAGAATCTGGCTTCTGGAACGCTTCTCTACTCGCAACACTGCAAGGGTATCGCCATCTTGAGCCATCAACTCCTTCAAGTTTGAATAAATGATATTCTGCGCAACTACCGGAAGGCTAATCACGCTTATCAGCAACCACAAAATATATCCTTTCTTCATAAGCCATCCTCCTTTCTTCATTCAACGCCTTTTCGAGTGGAAAGTTATAAATTTTAGCGCATAAATGCAAGAATGGAAAAAGAAATGTTGAAAAAAGAAGCCAAGAAGCCCCTTTCGCCTTCTTGGCACAGCACCTCTTACACACAATTATCCCGGAAGCAAGTCAATCGTCCCCGAAGTTCGTTTACTCATGAGATACGGTTTATGGTTCTTTTTATAATCTTATCTTGTCTTTTTTCATCCGGAATATCAGGCGTTAATACCTGAGTCGTCAGGGTTGACTAAAAAGTCGGTAGTATCTCCAATTCCCCTCCCTTCGGGAAGGAGAAGATTTAAGATACTACCGACTTTTTAGTCAGCCCCATATCAACTATGAAAGAATAAGCTCCCGGGAACAACAGCAAATGAACGATTCATTATGCTATTATGCAGGCATGATTAATATATTCCGTCAGTAACAATAAATCGTTTCACGTACATGCTCCCATCAGTCCACGTACGTAAACTATTGAGCTCACATACGTGAACCGAACAGATCACGGACGTGAAACGAAAATATGAAACGAACAAAATATATTAGTCAAACCTTGTTTACAGGTTAAGGTTGCCGAGTCTTGTCTTAATATAGGCGGCATACAGGAAGTAATATATGGCATAAACAACGTACATTCATGCCTAAAAGGGAGTTCTTAACATAAATAGGCAAAGGCTTTAAAACAGTGCGCTTACCACTGATAATCAGCAAATTAACCGTATTGTCTATTAAAAACAGGTGATAATAGAAAGCAGAAAAACATCTATTATCACCTTATTATCACCGGTTATTATCACCATTACTTGACTAATTATAAGACACTTATCACGCAAAGGTGACAAGTGACAATAACAAAGTGTGTTTATTTCCTATGTAACTTTACTCTAAACCATCACAACTTGCTTCATCACCGATTACTGAATGACCGTTAATAAAGAGTAAATCTGCTCTTTACAAAAACACGCTCCCATTCTGCCTTTTACGAATTATATTACCTTTGTCCGAAAAGCAATATAATCGTATGGAAAAACAAGAAAATATTATAGCAACCTATCAACAAATCATTCAGGAAACAGAACAACAACTACAAAAAGCGCGGAAACGCATTCGCTATATCAGCCTTCTGAGACTGATCTTATTCGTAGAAGCAGTAGCCTCCGCTATTATTTTTTGGTCTGATGGATGGTTAAAGCTCATCGTCTTTACCGTAATTCCCATCATCGCTTTCATTTGGCTGGTGCAAAGCCACAACCGATGGTTTTACTGGAAAGATTATCTCAAAAAGAAAATAGAAATCAATCAGCAGGAACTACGAGCACTGCAATATGACTTTTCCGACTTCGACAACGGAAAGGAATACATCGATCCGTCTCATCTCTATACTTTCGACTTGGACATATTTGGCGAGCACTCACTATTCCAGTATATCAATCGTACTTCGACCCCCATCGGCAAACAGCGTCTTGCCAACTGGTTCAATGCACATCTGGAAGAAAAAGAAGCTATCGAACAACGTCAGGAAGCGATTCGGGAACTATCTTCAGAACTTGAGTTTCGACAACAATTCCGCCTGCTCGGATTACTTTATAAAGGCAAGCCATCCGACACCTCTGCAATTAAAGAATGGGTAAACAGTCCGAGCGACTATCGGAAACACGCTTTCCTCCGTATCCTCCCGACAGCAGTAGGTATTATAAACCTCCTGTGTATCGGCGCAACGATACTGGGATTTCTCCCTGCAAGCATCAGCGGGATAGTATTTGCATGCTTTGTCGTATTCAGTTTTATCTTCTCAAAAGGAATAACCAAAATACAAGCGACGTATGGCGAAAAACTACAAATTCTGTCTACTTACGCCGACCAGATTCTCATCACCGAGAAAAAAGAGATGCACAGCCCTGCATTGCAACAACTGAAAGCCGAACTTACAAGCCAAAATCAAACAGCTTCCCAGTCCGTACATCGCCTTGCTAAACTCATGAATGCACTCGACCAGCGAGGTAATCTGCTAATGAGCACCATCTTGAACGGCCTCCTATTTTGGGAACTCCGCCAAGTCATGCAAATCGAGAAATGGAAAGAAGCACACTCCGCAGATCTTCCCCGCTGGATCGAAGCTATCGGAGCAATTGATGCTTATTGTTCTCTTGCAACATTCTCATACAACCATCCGGATTACATCTATCCTCAAATAACTTCTCAGTCTTTCCATCTGCAAGCCGAAGCCTTAGGGCATCCGCTCATGAACCGCAATAAATGTGTCCGCAATGGAATCGATATGGAGAAACGCCCGTTCTTTATCATTATTACCGGCGCCAACATGGCAGGCAAAAGTACTTACCTGCGCACCGTAGGTGTCAACTACCTCTTGGCTTGCATTGGTGCTCCTGTATGGGCTGCGAAAATGGAAATATTTCCCGCTCGTCTTGTCACCAGCCTCCGGACAAGTGATTCACTCACCGACAACGAATCTTACTTCTTCGCCGAACTCAAACGACTGAAACTAATCATTGATAAACTCAAAGCCGGAGAAGAATTATTTATCATCCTTGATGAAATTCTGAAAGGAACTAACTCTATGGATAAACAGAAAGGTTCTTTTGCCTTAATCAAACAGTTCATGAGCATGGATGCCAATGGTATTATCGCTACTCATGACCTACTGCTAGGCACACTAATAGATGCTTTTCCACAAAATATCCGGAATTATTGTTTCGAAGCGGACATTACCAACAACGAACTGACATTTTCATACCAGATGAGAAGCGGAGTCGCACAGAACATGAATGCGTGCTTCTTAATGAAAAAAATGGGGATTGCCGTCATCGACGGTTAATCCCCACATGTCAAATTATTCCTTAAAGCCTGCTTGTATCTAAGCTATTAAGACATAGAAGTGCGATATTCAGTAATTATCAATCCATTATCCATTTATCCCTGCATCCCTGCACTTGACTATCTTAGAAATGATCTTCTGATGAATGACAATTCGCCATCAACATGAATACCATTTGGCATTAAGCACTTTAATTCAATTGACTTTTAGTCAGAAACGCAGCAACAGCTGCAGCTGCATCATTGGTAAAATAATGCACAGCAGTCACCGGCTGATATGTATAAGGTACAAACTGGAATAGCTGTACAGCTGCAAATTTATTATCAGCAGATAGTATCACGTCCATACGTATATTACCACTTGCCTCACTCTTAATCTTTGAATCCGCAGAAAATGAACCGGAATTAACAAGGTCAGTCAACTTGTCCATATGCTTCAGATCAAAGAAAATACTACGCTCTTTCGCTATGCTTCCTGTCGGTACATAGACCACTTCTTTTGACTTCCAGAAAAGCCGGAATATACCTAAAAGGAACAATCCTGTTCCAAAGACCATCAGAGCCATACTGACAGTAGACGATTTATCTTCCAGTTCAAAAGTAGAAGCAAAAGATAAAATACCAATCAGTAACATTACACAAGAAATTAAAAGACCGGAGATACTCGTACGTTTAGCGATATCGGGATGTGAAGATGCAAATATAGTAGCATCAATAGCTTGAGTTGCCATAATATTGAAGTTTAAATTATTAGTAAAAATATGAAGATAATAAAGACTGACCGGCACTATATAATTAACGCCAGCAATCCGTAAAATAATACCAATAAATAAACGTCTAAATAATAATATGCCTTAAAGTAAATACATAATATTCACTTGCAGGCTGGCAATAATAGGAAGTTGTAGTATTATAAATCCTTCCCCAATGCTGTGACAGCGAGTTATCACGGTCTGCACAACATTGCAGCACATTTCTCAGAGAAGAGAAGTATTCACCGATTTGCACACGTTGGATGCGTGTCACCGATATCTGATGGCTTTGCAAATTAGTTAATTCAGCCACAGGAAGATAAGGAGATTCTGGAGCATTAATCTGCCCCTGCGGTTTCATAGAATATGTAACAGCATGCTCTGGTTGTTCCACCTGCTTTTCAGTGAAAACATTGCCTGCGACCCCATGAAGGGCAACCGCCAGCAACAGAAACAATATTACCTTTACAAATTTTGCCATATTCTCCTGCAAATATAACAGATAATTCTTATGAAAAGTTCATTCGGTAAATCTTTTAATGTATCTTAGGATAACTAAAACATAAGGATACAAAAAAGGCTACCCGTATGAGTAGCCTTTTTTATATGTATAAGAATAACTGTAAAATTATTCAGCTGATTCAGCTTTTGGTTCTTCAGTTGCAGGAGCTTCAACTGCAGCAGGAGCAGCAGCTTCGGCACTCTTCTTAGAACGACGAGTACGAGTAGCTTTCTTAGCAACTTTTTCTTTAGCCATGTTTTCATTGTAGTCAACCAACTCAATGAAACACATTTCTGCATTATCACCTAAACGGTTACCAGTCTTGATGATACGAGTATAACCACCCGGACGGTCAGCAATCTTAACCGAGATTTCTTTGAACAATTCTGTTACTGCAATCTTATCTTGCAGGTTGCTAAATACAACACGACGAGAATTCGTAGTATCTTCTTTAGACTTTGTAATCAAAGGCTCAACAAACTTCTTCAAAGCTTTTGCCTTTGCCACAGTCGTAGTGATTCTTTTGTGCTTGATCAAGGAGCAAGCCATGTTAGATAACATAGCGCTTCTGTGAGAAGCAGTACGACCTAAATGATTGAATTTTTTATTATGTCTCATTTTTTATTCTTTATCTAATTTATATTTAGAAATGTCGGTTCCAAACGATAGATTCAGACTTTCCAGCAAATCATCAAGCTCGGTAAGCGATTTCTTTCCGAAGTTTCTGAACTTCAACAGGTCAGTTTTGTTGAATTGTACCAAGTCGCCGAGAGTTTCTACATCAGCAGCCTTCAAACAGTTGAGGGCACGAACTGACAAGTCCATATCAACAAGCTTAGTCTTCAACAGTTGACGCATATGCAATACTTCTTCGTCAAACTCTTCATTGCCATCAGTATCGTTACTTTCAAGCGTGATCTTCTCATCAGAGAACAACATGAAGTGGTAGATCAGAATTTTTGCAGCTTCTTTCAGCGCTTCCTTCGGGTGTATAGAACCGTCGGTACTAATCTCAAGCACTAGCTTTTCGTAGTCAGTCTTCTGTTCTACACGGAAGTTTTCTACAGCATACTTGACATTACGTATCGGTGTATAAATAGAGTCGATTGGAATTACATTAACATCCGTGCAATATTCGCGATTTTCATCAGCAGGAACATATCCACGACCCTTGTTAATTGTAATATCAATCTGCATAGTTGCCTTAGAATCTAAATGACAAATAACTAATTCCGGATTTAACACTTCAAATCCAGTCAAATACTTACCTATGTCACCTGCTTTAAATTCACTTGAATTCTCGACAGTGATGCTCACTTTTTCGCTCTCGAATTCTTCAACTACTTGCTTGAATCTCACTTGTTTCAGATTCAAGATAATGTTGGTAACATCCTCTTTTACTCCAGGTACACTAGAAAATTCATGCTCCACACCATCTATTCTGATAGTAGTGATAGCAAAACCCTCTAATGAAGAGAGCAGGATACGGCGTAATGCATTACCTACGGTAATACCAAACCCCGGTTCCAACGGACGAAATTCGAATTTACCGAATCTGGAGTCCGCCTCCAACATTAATACTTTATCAGGTTTTTGAAATGCTAATATCGCCATGAAATTAATTATTATTTAGAATACAATTCAACGATCAAATGTTCTTTAATGTTCTCAGGAATGTCTGCTCTTTCAGGTATATGCAACATTTTACCGACCTTAGAAGTTTCATCCCACTCCAACCAAGCGTATTTGCTGTGATTGAAACCTGCAAGAGAGTTAGCAATTACTTCCAAAGATTTAGATCTTTCACGAACACCAATCAATTGTCCTGGTTTTACTGCGAATGAAGGAATGTTTACCACTTCACCATCTACAGTAATATGCTTGTGACTAACCAACTGACGAGCAGCAGCACGTGTAGGAGCAATACCCAAACGGAATACTACGTTGTCAAGACGGCCTTCCAGCAATTGAAGAAGCACCTCACCGGTAATACCTTTAGCGGTAGCGGCTTTTTCAAACAAATTGCGGAATTGTTTTTCTAAAACTCCATAAGTGTATTTCGCTTTCTGCTTTTCACGAAGTTGCACACCATATTCAGAAGTTTTTCTTTTTCTTGAATTTCCGTGTTGTCCGGGAGGATAGTTCTTCTTTGACAAAACTTTATCAGCTCCAAAGATGCCTTCACCGAATTTACGGGCTATTCTTGATTTTGGTCCAGTATATCTAGCCATTTCTTTTAAATATTTAATTGTTTATTCATGAACTCAATTTGTTGCAGCCGCGATTGCAGAGAAGAAATTATTGCAATCCAAAAACAAAATCAAGATCATTTTAAGTTAAAGGTAAATTAAACTCTACGTCTTTTCGGAGGACGACAACCATTGTGTGGAAGTGGAGTTACGTCGATGATCTCTGTAACCTCAATACCAGCTCCGTGGATAGTTCTAATAGCAGACTCACGTCCGTTACCTGGACCCTTCACATATGCTTTTACCTTTCTCAGGCCAAGATCAAATGCAATTTTTGCACAATCTTGGGCAGCCATCTGAGCTGCATAAGGAGTATTCTTTTTTGAACCTCTAAATCCCATCTTTCCTGCAGATGACCAAGAGATAATCTGCCCTTCACTGTTTGCAAGAGAAACAATAATATTGTTGAAAGATGAATGAACGTGTAACTGTCCATTAGCGTCTACTTTCACATTTCTCTTCTTAGCTGCAACTGTTTTTTTTGCCATATCAACAATTATTATTTAGTAGCTTTTTTCTTATTAGCAACGGTTTTCTTTCTACCCTTACGAGTACGTGCATTGTTCTTAGTGCTCTGACCTCTAACCGGCAGACCAATACGATGACGTACACCACGGTAACAACCAATATCCATTAATCGCTTAATGTTCAATTGGATTTCAGAACGAAGATCACCTTCTACTTTATACTCTGCACCGATAATCTCACGAATCTTAGCAGCTTGATCATCTGTCCAGTCTTTAACCTTCAGATCTTTATCTACACCAGCTTTATCTAAAATTTTTGCTGAACTACTGCGACCTATTCCATATACATAGGTCAACGCAATTTCACCTCTTTTATTCTGAGGTAAATCTACACCAACTATTCTTATAGCCATATACTAAATTATTTTTTTTGCAAAAATAACAAATTATCCTTGACGTTGTTTATACTTAGGATTTTTCTTGTTAATAACATACAAACGGCCATTACGTCTAACGATCTTACATTCTGGCGTGCGTTTCTTTAATGATGCTCTTACTTTCATATCTTAATTTTATTTATATCTAAACACAATTCTTCCTTTCGATAAGTCGTAAGGAGACATTTCGACTCTCACTTTATCTCCCGGCAAGATCTTGATGTAATGCATACGCATCTTACCTGAAATATGTGCAGTAATCTCATGTCCGTTTTCTAATTCAACACGAAACATTGCATTAGACAATGCTTCAACTATAACTCCATCTTGTTCTATTGCAGATTGCTTTGCCATATTATATTGCTTTATCTCCTAAAACTTCTTCTATGAATTTGAATGAAGACAAAATATCAGCCTCACCAGCTCCAACAGCTACCGTATGCTCAAAGTGCGCAGCACATTTACGATCTCTGGTCCTCACAGTCCATCCGTCACCTTCCATAATCACTTGTCTGTCTCCCAACGTTATCATCGGCTCAATTGCAATGCAAAGACCTCTTTTCATCAAAGGACCATATCCTCTTTTACCATAATTAGGTACCTGGGGATCTTCGTGCATTTCCTTACCGATGCCGTGACCGACAAACTCACGCACTACACCATAAGAATGAGACTCACAATATTGCTGAATAGCATATCCGATATCTCCGATTCTTTTTCCATGCACTGCATTCTGAATACCGATATATAACGCTTCTTTAGTTCCCTTCAACAAGTTACGAATTTCTTCGTCTACCTCTCCTACACAAAAAGTATAAGCAGAATCTCCACAAAAACCATTCATATAAGTTCCGCAATCCACAGATACGATATCGCCGTCTTTCAGAACAATATCCCCCGGGATTCCATGTACTACCTGCTCATTTACAGAAGTACAGATGGATGCAGGAAACGGGTCTCCATATTGATTCGGGAATCCTTTAAAAGTTGGAGTTGCCCCATTATCTCTAATGAATTCTTCAGCAACTTTATCCAACTCACGTGTAGTTACACCAGGCTTCACCACTTTAGCAACCTCAGCTAGAGTTCTACTGACAAGCAGGTTACTCTGACGGAGCAATTCTATTTCATCTTCTGTCTTAAGAAATATCATTTCTATTCTAAAGAATTAATATGCCGCTACACCAGCGCGTCCCTTAATACGACCTGATTTCAACAGACCATCATAATGTCTCATCAACAAATGACTTTCAACCTGTTGCAGTGTATCAAGAACAACACCTACAAGAATTAACAAAGATGTACCGCCGAAGAATTGAGCAAATCCAGCTTGAACCCCAAATATACCAGCAAAAGCAGGCATAATAGCAACCAATGCCAAGAAAAAAGAACCCGGTAAAGTAATACGAGACATGATATCATCAATATACTCTGCTGTTTTCTTTCCCGGTTTGATACCAGGGATGAAACCATTATTTCTCTTCATATCCTCAGCCATCTGAGTCGGATTGATTGTAATTGCAGTATAGAAATATGTAAATAATATAATCATTACCGCAAAAACAAAATTATACCAGAAACTTGTATGATCTGTAAACGCATGCAAGAAACCGCCTGCGTTATTTACATTATTGGAAAAACCGATAAATGTAATTGGAATAAACATGATTGCCTGAGCAAAGATTATAGGCATTACACCAGCAGCATTCACCTTCAAAGGAATATACTGTCTTGCACCACCATATTGTTTATTACCTACGATTCTTTTAGCATATTGTACAGGAATCTTTCTTGTACCTTGTACCAACAAGATTGCAGCACCAATCACTAACAATAAGAATACGACTTCAATTATAAACATAATCAGACCACCACTCTTATTTGCTACTCTGGATACAACTTCTTGTATCAAAGCATCAGGGAAACGAGCGATAATACCGATCAGGATGATAAATGAAATACCGTTACCAATACCTTTATCAGTTATTCTTTCACCAAGCCACAAAATAAACATACTACCTGCTGCCAAAATAATGGTAGAGGTAACCATAAACAGAGTCCAATCTAATGAAGCATTTAAGGAAGGGCCAGCCTGCATTTTAAGATTGAGCAAATAAGAAGGGGCCTGAACTAACAATATAGCAATCGTCAGATAACGAGTATATTGATTCATTTTTCTTCTGCCGCTCTCACCTTCGCGCTGCAACTTTTGGAAATACGGCACAGCGATTCCCAATAGCTGAATAACGATAGATGCAGAGATATAAGGCATGATTCCTAATGCAAAAATAGAGGCATTAGAAAATGCTCCTCCAGAGAACATATTTAACAAGGCTAAAAGGCCTTCACTTGTTTGTTCGTGCAATTTTGCCAACATTGCCGGATTAATACCCGGTAATACGACATATGATCCGAAACGGTAAATTGCCACAAACAATATGGTGATGAGGATCCGCTGTCTCAGATCCTCAATCTTCCATATATTCTTTAATGTTTCAATAGCTTTTCTCATTGAATCAGAGTTTTACTACAGTTCCACCAGCAGCTTCAATAGCAGCAGCAGCACTCTTAGAGAATGCGTTAGCTTCTACTTCCAGCTTGTTAGTCAGAGCTCCGTTACCCAATACTTTAACCAATTGATTTGAAGAAATAAATCCTGCTTCAATAAAGTCGCTAATACCAACTTTTGTCAGATTCTTAGCATCTGCAAGCGTCTGAATTGTATCCAAGTTGATAGCCTTATATTCTACACGATTGATATTCTTAAAACCAAATTTAGGTACTCGACGTTGAAGAGGCATCTGACCACCTTCAAAGCCAACTTTCTTAGAGTATCCAGATCTTGATTTAGCTCCTTTATGACCTCTTGTAGAAGTACCACCCAAACCAGAACCGGCACCACGTCCTATTCTCTTTCTTGTCTTAGTAGATCCTTCTGCAGGTTTTAAATTACTTAAGTTCATATTGTAATTCGTTTTTTTATTCAACAAATAATTACTTAACAATGGCAACCAAGTGTTTTACTTTATCTACCATTCCAAGAATTGAAGGAGTGCTTTCGTGTTCAACCACACGGTTCAGTTTGCGAAGTCCCAGTGCATCAAGAGTTCTTTTCTGATCAGCTGGAGCACCAATTCTACTTTTAACTTGTTTAATCTTTATAGTTGACATATCTCCTCCTTATCCTCTAAATACTTTTTCAACACTAATACCTCTGTTCTGAGCAATCATTCTTGCATCACGCATCTCACTCAAAGCTTCAATTGTAGCTTTAACAAGGTTGTGCGGATTTGAAGAACCTTTAGATTTTGCCAAAACGTCAGTAATACCAACACTTTCCAATACAGCACGCATAGCACCACCAGCTACTACACCGGTTCCGTGAGATGCAGGTTTGATGAATACTTCAGCACCACCAAACTTAGCTGATTGTTCATGAGGAACAGTACCTTTCAAAACAGGTACTTTCACCAGGTTCTTTTTAGCTGATTCTACGCCTTTAGCGATAGCAGCTGTTACTTCACCTGCTTTACCAAGTCCCCAACCGATAATACCTTCTTCGTTACCTACAACAACGATTGCAGAGAAACTAAAAGTTCTACCACCTTTGGTAACTTTAGTAACACGATTAATAGCAACCAATCTATCCTTCAGTTCTATATCGTTAGTAACCTTAACTCTATTATTAACTCCTGCCATAATGATTAAAATTTAAGTCCACCGTTACGAGCAGCATCAGCTACTTCTTTTACTCTCCCATGATACAAGTAACCATTACGGTCGAAAACAACAGTAGTTATACCTGCTTCCTGAGCCTTTTTAGCAATCATTTCACCAACTTTAGCAGCTTGTTCTTTCTTTGCGACTTTCTCAGCCATACCTAAAGAAGAAGCAGCAGCCAGTGTCTTACCAGAAAGATCATCGATAATCTGGACATAAATTTGCTTGTTACTTCTAAATACACTCATACGCGGACGTTCAGCAGTACCTGAAATCTTATTGCGTACTCTATATTTGATCTTAACTCGTCTTTCTATTTTTGTTGTCATAATAATCTAATTTTATATGATTTACTTAGCGCCGGCTGATTTACCAGACTTTCTACGAATTACTTCGCCAACAAACTTAATACCTTTACCCTTATATGGTTCAGGTTTACGGAAAGAACGTATTTTAGAGCAAACTTGACCAAGCAATTGTTTGTCACACGATTCCAATATAATAAGAGGATTCTTATTTCTTTCAGACTTAGTTTCAACTTTCACCTCAGCAGGCAATTGAATGAAAATATTGTGTGTATAACCTAAAGCCAGTTCAATGATGTTACCTTGGTTAGAAGCACGGTAACCTACACCGACAAGTTCCAGTTCCTTTTTATATCCTTCAGACACGCCCACAACCATGTTATGAACTAAAGAACGATACAAACCGTGGAAAGCATGCTTTTGCTTCGGGTTATCAATCATTTCTTTTTCGTTTTCTGTTAAAGTCACGTGTCCGTCTTCAATGGCAACATTGATAGCAGGATTCACATATTGGCTAAGTTCGCCTTTGGGTCCCTTAACGGTAACCACATCATCCTTCAGAGTGACTGTCACTCCAGCAGGGATACTAATGGGTAATTTTCCTATTCTTGACATTGCTTATTCCTCCTAAATTAATATACGTAACACAAGACTTCACCACCGATTTTCAGTTCAGCAGCTTCTTTGTTAGTCATTACACCTTTGGAAGTAGATATTATAGCAATACCCAGCCCATTAATAACACGCGGCATATCTTTGTAACCAGTATACTTACGCATACCCGGAGAAGATACTCTTTCTAATTTTTTGATTGCGTTAACTTTGTTAACAGAATCATACTTCAAGGCAACCTTGATAGTTCCTTGAGGACCATCTTCTACAAACTTATAGTTAAGAATGTAGCCTTTTTCAAAAAGAATCTTAGTGATTTCTTTTTTCAAGTTCGAAGCGGGAACTTCTACAACTCTGTGCTTAGCACCAATTGCGTTCCGCAACCTCGTCAAATAATCTGCTATTGGATCAGTCATATAAAAATAAATTAAATTAATCAGGACTTCCCTGACAATATTTAAACAATAATTACCAGCTTGCTTTCTTTACGCCCGGGATCAGACCGTTAGATGCCATCTCACGGAACTGGATTCTTGAAATTCCGAACTGACGGATATAACCTTTTGGACGACCAGTCAGTTTGCAACGGTTGTGCATACGAATCGGATTTGAATTCTTAGGCAACTCTTGCAATTTCTGTGCAGCTTCAAAAGCATCGGCAGGTTCACCTGTTCTCACGATTTGCTTCAAAGCAGCTCTTTTCTCGGCGTATCTGGCTACTAATTTAGCACGCTTTACTTCACGTGCCTTCATTGATTCCTTTGCCATATTCTATTAATCTTTTTTAGCGTTTTTAAAAGGTAAACCGAATTCCTTCAACAAGGCATAACCTTCTTCATCTGTCTCCGCAGAAGTTACAAAGGTAATATTCATTCCGAGAATTCTTGTAATACTATCGATATTTATTTCAGGGAAAATGATTTGTTCCTGAATACCAAGGGTATAGTTACCTTTACCATCAAACTTACTTTCGATACCTTTGAAGTCACGAATACGAGGAAGAGCTACACGAACTAGTTTTTCCAAGAATTCATACATTCTCTCACGGCGCAAAGTTACCATAACGCCAATCGGCATTTTTTTACGTAACTTAAAGTTTGCGATATCTTTACGAGAAATGGTAGCTACGGCCTTCTGACCTGTGATAGCTGTCATTTCATTGATTGCTACTTCAATAATCTTCTTATCAGCAACAGCCATACCTAAACCTTGATTGATAACAATCTTCTTAAGTACGGGTACCTGCATCGTTGAAGAATACTGGAATTGTGATTTCAATGCAGGTGCAATACGATCTGCATATTCTTTCTTTAGGCTAGCAGTATTACTCATTACTAAATCTCCTCTCCTGATTTTTTAGAATAACGCACTAAAGTTCCTTCAGAACTCTTTCTTCTCCCAATACGCGTTGCTTTACCAGTTTTTGGATCAACCGGGTTCAAGTTTGAAATGTGGATAGAAGCTTCTTGCTTCACAATACCACCCTGTGGATTCTTTGCATTCGGCTTAGTGCTCTTAGATACCATATTGATACCCTCAACAATTGCACGACCTTCTTTAACAAGAACCTTCAATACACGACCAGTTTTGCCCTTATCTTCGCCAGCATTTACGTAAACTGTATCGCCTTTTTTAATATGTAATTTACTCATTACTCAAATCTTTTACAAAATTAAAGTACCTCAGGCGCAAGTGACACAACCTTCATGTTTGTAGCACGAAGTTCTCTTGCTACAGGACCGAAAATACGACTTCCTCTAATTTCACCTGCATTATTAAGCAACACGCAAGCATTATCATCAAAACGTATATAAGAACCATCAGGACGACGGATTTCTTTCTTCGTACGTACAATCAAAGCCTTTGATACTGCACCTTTTTTAACATCACTCGAAGGGATAACACTCTTTACGGAAACTACAATAACATCTCCTACTGAAGCGTAACGACGACCTGTGCCACCCAATACACGGATGCACAAAGCTTCTTTAGCTCCACTGTTATCACATACTGTAAGTCTGGATTCTACTTGTATCATAATTACTTAGCTCTTTCAATTATTTCTACTAATCTCCATCTTTTAGTCTTGCTCAAAGGACGAGTTTCCATGATGCGTACAGTATCACCGATATTGCATTCATTCTTTTCATCATGAGCATGGTACTTCTTCGTTTTACTAACGAACTTACCATATATAGGGTGTTTTTCTTTAAACTTGGCAGCAACTGTGATAGTTTTTTCCATCTTGTTGCTCAATACAACCCCTGTTCTTTCTTTTCTTAAATTTCTTGCTTCCATCAAGCTGATCATTTATTGTTAAGTTCTCTTTGGCGTAATTCTGTTTTCATACGCGCAATAGTCCTGCGTAATTGTTTGATTTGAGCAGGATTTTCCAAAGGAGAAATAGAATGATTGATAACCATCTGGTTATAATTAGCTGTTTCTGCCTCTACTCTTTCTACTAAATCATTAGTAGTCATTTCTTTAATTTCTGCAATTTTCATAAACCTTACGCATTTTGATTTTGAATATCATAATCACGTCTTACGACAAACTTCGTTGTAATAGGAAGCTTTTGAGCAGCTAAGCGCAATGCTTCTTTCGCGATTTCGTAAGATACTCCTTCAGCTTCAATAATGATTCTACCTGGAGTTACAGGAGCCACAAATCCCTCGGGAGCACCTTTACCTTTACCCATACGCACATCGGCAGGTTTTCTAGTAATTGGTTTATCCGGGAATATACGGATCCAGATCTGTCCTTGACGTTGCATATATCTTGTTACTGCAATACGAGCAGCTTCGATCTGACGGCCTGTAATCCATTTAGTTTCCAAAGCCTTAATGCCAAAAGAACCGAAAGCCAGCTGGTTACCTCTCTGGGCATTACCTTTTGCACGGCCTTTTTGTTGTCTTCTGAATTTTGTCTTTTTCGGTTGTAACATAGTTTCCTAAAATTCAAATTCGTTTAGCGATTATTTTTCTTTCTTTTGAAGTTCTTTCCGCCGTTGTTTCCACCATTGTTTCCACGACCACTTTCTTTGCTTTGTGTAAAGTTCGGAGCTAATTCTTTCTTACCAAACACTTCACCTCTACAAATCCAAACTTTGATACCTAAAAGACCAACTTTAGTCAATGCTTCAGCATGACAGTAGTCGATATCAGCTCTGAAAGTGTGCAACGGAGTTCTTCCTTCTTTATACATTTCAGAACGAGCCATTTCAGCTCCATTCAAACGTCCTGAAATCTGAATTTTGATACCTTCAGCACCCATACGCATTGTATTTGCGATAGCCATTTTAATGGCACGGCGGTAGGCAATTTTACCTTCTACCTGGCGAGCAATGTTGTTAGCAACAATTACAGCATCCAGTTCCGGTCTTTTCACTTCAAAGATATTAATCTGAATATCTTTGTCGGTAACCTTCTTCAACTCTTCTTTTAACTTATCAACTTCTTGGCCACCTTTACCGATGATAATACCCGGGCGAGCAGTGCAAACAGTAATAGTAACGAGCTTCAGCGTACGTTCAATTACGATTCTTGATACACTTGCCTTTGCAAGTCTTGCATTAAGATATTTACGGATTTTGCTATCTTCCAGCAAAGAATCACCGTAATCATTTCCACCATACCAGTTAGAATCCCATCCTCTGATAATTCCTAAACGGTTGCTTATTGGATTAACTTTTTGTCCCATCTACCTTAATTTTGATCTTCGTTATTACTTTTAGCACCAACGAACAATGTTACGTGATTTGAACGTTTGCGAATTCTATAACCTCTACCCTGCGGTGCCGGTCTCATTCTTTTGAGTGTAGCGCCACCATCAACAAAAATCTGCGTTACGAACAACTCGCCGCTTTCTGCTTTACGTTCGTTTTTCTGTTCCCAGTTAGCAATTGCAGAGCGAAGCAATTTTTCCACTCTTGCAGCAGCTTCTTTTGAAGAAAATTTCAAAACACCAAGTGCTCTGTTCACTTCCATACCACGAATCATATCAGCGACTAAGCGCATCTTACGTGGAGAAGTAGGAACATTTTGCAATTTAGCAAAATACATGGTCTTAAGGGCTTCTTTTCTTTTTTCAGCCGATATTTTTTTTCTTGCTCCCATTATATTTATTACTTTATTATTTCAAATAATTCCTGTTATCTTTTCTTGTTACCAGCGTGTCCTCTGAATGTACGAGTTGGAGCAAATTCGCCCAACTTGTGTCCTACCATATTTTCGGTAACATATACAGGAATAAATTTATTTCCATTGTGAACTGCAACTGTATGGCCTACAAAATCAGGCGAAATCATTGAAGCTCTGGCCCATGTCTTTACTACGACTTTTTTGCCAGACTCATTCATGGCAAAAATTCTCTTTTCAAGCTTTACGTTAATATATGGACCTTTTTTTAATGAACGACTCATAGTTTACTCAATTAATCAGATTACTTTTTTCTTCTCTCAATAATGTACTTAGACGATTGTTTCTTAGGAGCTCTAGTCTTAAGTCCCTTAGCGTACAATCCCTTACGAGATCTTGGATGTCCTCCGGAAGAACGTCCTTCACCACCACCCATCGGGTGATCAACCGGGTTCATTACAACACCACGGTTACGAGGACGACGACCTTGCCAACGAGAGCGTCCAGCCTTACCTGAGCGTTCCAATCCATGATCTGAGTTACCAACACTACCGATAGTAGCTTTACAAGTGCTAAGAATCTGTCTTACTTCACCTGAAGGCAATTTAATCACACAATACTTACCCTCACGAGAAGTTAACTGAGCAAAGTTTCCAGCTGATCTAACCAGAGCAGCACCCTGTCCCGGACGTAACTCAATATTGTGAATTACAGTACCAACCGGAATGTTCTGAAGGGGAAGAGTATTACCAATCTCTGGCGCTGCTGTTTCACCCGACATCAGAGTCGCACCAACTTGCAATCCATTGGGAGCAATAATATATCTTTTTTCTCCATCAGCGTAATATAACAAAGCGATACGAGCCGAACGATTCGGATCGTATTCAATTGTCTTAACCACTGCTGGTACACCGTCTTTGTTTCTCTTGAAATCAACAATTCTAATCACCTTTCTATGACCGCCACCAATGTAGCGCATAGTCATCTTACCTTCGTTGTTACGACCACCAGATGATTTCTTACCATATACAAGAGACTTTTCTGGTACTGATGCAGTAATTTCTTCGAAAGTACCAATAATTTTATGTCTTTGCCCCGGTGTTGTGGGCTTTAATTTACGTACTGCCATTTTTATTAAATATTACTATAAAAATCAATAGTATCTCCTTCTTTCAATGTTACGATTGCTTTTTTGAATGCATTCGTACGTCCATTGATGATACCTGCTTTAGTATAACGGCTTTTATTTTTGCCTGCATACTTCACTGTATTCACATCAACTACAGTAACATTATAAAGAGCTTCAACTTCCTTCTTAATTTCCAGTTTGTTAGCATCAGGACGTACAACAAAGCCGAAACGATTCAGCTTATCAGTGATTGCAGTCATTTTCTCTGTTACCAACGGTTTAATAATAATTCCCATTATTTAAGCCTCCTTTTTAAATTAAGATATTGTCAATAGCCTTCAGAGAGTTTTCTGTAAGCACAACAACCCCAGCATTCAATACTCTGTAAGTATTTAATCCTGAGACAGTCTGCACGTTTGCACCCTCTATGTTACGAGCTGACAAATATACGTTTTTATTTGCTTCCGGTAAAATTACAAGTAGCTTTTTATCGGAAACTTTAAGATTTTTTGTCATAGCAACGAAATCTTTTGTCTTAGGAGCTTCAAAAACGAAGTCTTCAACAACAATAAGCGCGTTGTTCTGAACTTTATAAGACAATGCTGACTTACGAGCCAATGTCTTAACTTTTTTATTTAACTTGAAGAAGTAGTCTCTTGGCTTCGGACCAAAAACACGAGCACCACCAACGAGCACCGGTGAATTCATATCACCACGACGTGCTCCACCACCACCTTTCTGGCGACCGATCTTACGAGTAGAGCCACTGATTTCACTTCTTTCTTTTGACTTATGAGTACCCTGACGCTGGTTGGCCATAAATTGCTTTACATCCAAATAGATAGCGTGGTCGTTGGGCTCAATTCCGAAGATAGATTCGTTTAACGTAACCTTTCTCCCAGTGTCTTCACCTTTAATGTTATATACGTTAACTTCCATTATTTCTCAATTATTACGATTGAACCTTTGCAACCCGGGATAGAACCTTTGATCAAAAGAAGGTTATGATCCGCGATTACTTTTAATACCTGCAAGTTTTGAACAGTAACTCTGTCACCACCGAGCTGTCCGCCCATGCGCATTCCTTTGAATACTTTAGCTGGATAAGAACAAGCACCGATAGAACCCGGCTTACGAGCACGGTTATGCTGACCGTGAGTAGCTTGACCTACACCACCGAAACCATGTCTCTTAACTACACCCTGGAAGCCTTTACCTTTAGAAGTTCCGACAACATCTACGAAAGTAGCGTCATTAAACATCTCTACAGTAATAGTATCACCCAGATTCAACTCTGTCTCAAATTCTTTGAACTCGGCCAAGTGTCTCTTCGGTGTTACTCCAGCTCTCTTAAAGTGACCCATCAACGGTTTAGTTGTATGTTTTTCCTTTTTGTCCTGGAAACCCAACTGAACAGCTGCATAGCCATCTTTTTCGACAGTTTTAACCTGAGTAACAACACAAGGACCTGCTTCGATAACAGTGCATGGTACATTCTTACCATCAGCACTGAAAACGGATGTCATTCCGATTTTTTTTCCTAATAATCCTGGCATTTCACTAATTTTTAATTATCAAACTTTAATTTCTACTTCCACACCACTCGGCAACTCAAGCTTCATAAGAGCATCTACTGTCTTAGCAGTTGAGCTATAGATGTCGATCAATCTCTTATAAGAAGAGAGTTCAAACTGTTCACGTGACTTCTTGTTAACGAAAGTCGAGCGGTTTACTGTAAAGATACGCTTGTGCGTAGGCAGAGGAATTGGACCACTAACAATAGCACCCGTAGCCTTTACGGTTCTTACAATCTTCTCAGCTGACTTGTCAACCAAGTTGTGGTCGTAAGATTTCAATTTAATTCTAATTTTCTGACTCATTATGGTTTTAAATTAATATATTTATAAATAAGATAAAGCGGCAGGCTAAGAGTCATTCGCTAGCCTGCTGCTTTTGATATTCTTCTAGAGTAAATCAGCACGTCCTTTAACTTCTTCCAATACTGCCTTAGCAATAGAGTTAGAAACTTGAGCGTGATGAGAATATACCATTGATGAAGTTGCGCGACCTGATGTAATAGTACGTAACGCTGTTACATAACCAAACATTTCAGCCAGTGGCACCATTGCTTTCACGATACGAGCACCGGAACGGCTAGATTCCATACCTTCAACCTGACCACGACGCTTATTCAAGTCACCGATCACATCACCCATGTTTTCTTCCGGAGTAACAACCTCCAGTTTCATGATAGGCTCCATCAATACCGGACCTGCTTTAGCACATGCATTCTTATATGCCTGAATAGCACAGATTTCGAAAGACAACTGGTCAGAGTCAACCGGGTGGAATGAACCATCAATCAAAGTTACTTTCATTGAATCCAACGGATATCCGGCCAACACACCGTTCTTCATTGCGCTTGTGAAACCTTTCTGAACTGAAGGAATAAATTCTTTAGGAATATTACCACCCTTCACTTCATCGATAAACTGCAATCCGCCTTCTTTGAAATCTTCATCAACAGGACCGATCTTAACGATAATATCTGCAAACTTACCACGACCACCAGACTGTTTCTTATAAACTTCACGAAGATCAACTGTCTTAGTGATAGCTTCCTTATAATTAACCTGAGGTTTACCTTGGTTACATTCTACTTTAAATTCACGTTTCAAACGGTCAATAATGATATCCAAGTGCAACTCACCCATACCAGAGATTACAGTCTGTCCTGTTTGCTCATCAGTCTTAACTGTAAATGTCGGATCTTCTTCAGCGAGCTTAGCCAAACCGTTAGACAATTTATCCATGTCTTTCTGAGTTTTAGGCTCAACTGCAATACCGATTACCGGTTCTGGGAAGTCCATAGACTCTAATACGATCGGAGCTGTTTCATCACAAAGCGTATCACCTGTATGAATATCTTTAAAACCTACACCTGCACCAATATCACCAGCACCGATTACTTCAACCGGATTCTGCTTGTTTGAATGCATCTGAAACAGACGAGAAACACGTTCTTTCTTACCAGAGCGAGAATTATAGATATAAGAACCAGCTTCAATCTTACCCGAATATACACGGAAGAAAGTCAAACGACCTACATAAGGGTCAGTAGCAATCTTAAATGCCAAAGCTGATGTTTTCTCATCATCACTCGGTTTACGATCTTCTTCTGCACCTGTATTCGGATTTGTACCAATCACATTCTCAGTATCCAATGGAGAAGGCAAGAAAGCACAAACATAGTCCAACAATGTCTGAACACCCTTATTCTTAAATGAAGAGCCACACAACATTGGTACAACTGCCATCTGAACTGTTGCATTGCGAAGAGCCCTCAACACTTCTTCTTCTGTAATAGTAGAAGGATCGTCGAAATATTTCTCCATCAAAGCATCGTCAAACTCAGCTACCTTTTCAAGCATTTTATCTCTCCATTCATTTGCTTCATCAACGAGATCTGCCGGTATTTCTTCAACTGTATAGTCAGCCCCCATTGTTTCATCATGCCAATAGATAGCTTTCATTTTAATCAAGTCTACTAGACCTTTGAAGGTTTCCTCAGCACCAATAGGAACAACGATTGGACAAGGATTAGCACCCAAAACAGCTTTCATCTGGCGTACAACCTCAAAGAAGTCAGCACCCGAACGGTCCATTTTGTTTACGTACGCAATACGTGGCACATTATACTTATCAGCTTGACGCCATACAGTTTCTGATTGAGGTTCTACACCACCTACTGCACAGTAAGCAGCCACAGCACCATCCAGAATACGTAACGAACGTTCTACTTCAGCAGTAAAGTCAACGTGTCCCGGAGTGTCAATCAAGTTGATTTTATAAGTATCACCAGCATATTTCCATCTTGTTGTTGTTGCAGCAGATGTAATAGTAATACCACGTTCTTGCTCCTGTTCCATCCAGTCCATTGTTGCAGCACCATCGTGTACCTCACCAATTTTGTGAGTCAATCCAGTGTAGAACAGGATACGTTCAGAAGTTGTTGTTTTTCCGGCATCAATGTGAGCCATGATACCGATATTACGAGTCAAATGTAAATCTGTCTTTGCCATTTTCTTATTCCTTTACTTTAAGTTTTTAATCTAAATCGGTTATATTCTTATAGTATTAGAATCTGAAATGGGCAAATGCACGGTTAGCTTCAGCCATTCTATGCATATCTTCTTTACGTTTGTATGCACCACCTTGTTCGTTAAAGGCATCCATGATTTCAGCAGCCAATTTGTCTGCCATAGATTTACCACCTCTTTTGCGAGCAAACAGAATCAAGTTTTTCATTGAAACCGATTCTTTACGATCAGGACGGATTTCAGTAGGAACCTGGAAGGTAGCACCACCTACACGACGAGATTTTACTTCTACTTGCGGAGTTACATTATCCAAAGCCTTTTTCCAGATTTCGAGAGCTGATTTTTCTTCGTTAGGAAGTTTTGCTTTCACTGTTTCCAGAGCGGCATAAAAGATTTCATAAGACGCATTCTTTTTACCATCATACATCAAATGGTTTACAAACTTAGAAACCTTTTGGTCATTAAAAACGGGATCCGGAAGGATTACGCGTTTTTTTGGTTTTGCTTTTCTCATTTGTTTGAAAAATAATGTTTTTGTTCTTGGTTGTCTACTTCTTGACTTCTTCAACTCTCCCACCGGAGAATTTACTCAACCTTTAGCATTTCCAACAAACTAAAACGTAAGTTATTACTTTAATTCTAATTAGGTTTTAATCCTTATTTTTTCTTAGCCGGCGCAGCTTGTCCTGGTTTCGGACGCTTAGCTCCGTATTTAGAGCGTCTTTGAGTACGACCAGCAACACCTGCAGTATCAAGTGTACCACGTACAATGTGGTAACGTACACCAGGAAGGTCTTTTACACGACCGCCACGTACCAAAACGATTGAGTGTTCCTGCAAGTTGTGTCCTTCTCCCGGAATGTATGAGTTAACCTCTTTTTGGTTAGTCAAACGTACACGAGCTACTTTACGCATTGCAGAGTTCGGCTTCTTCGGAGTAGTAGTATATACTCTCACGCAAACGCCACGTCTTTGAGGACATGAATCCAAGGCTGGAGATTTACTTTTCTCCACCAGCACTTCGCGTCCTTTTCTTACTAATTGCTGAATTGTAGGCATTTTAATTGTTTTTTGATTTATATTATTGTTATATTAATTTCGTAACTATACATTTTGGGCTGCAAAAATACGAATAATATTTGAATATTCAATGCGCTACAACTTTTTTTTCTTTTTTAATGTTTTTATATCAACCTCATGCTTCGCCTTTTACAACACTTAGCGGAGGCATCGGTGACTCTTCAGAAATACGAATAGGTCCAAAAGCACGTTCATACTTTGCTATGTTATCCTCCAATGCCCGCAACAAGCGTTTTGCGTGTTCTGGAGCTACTATAATACGAGATTGCACTCCTGCTTTCGGCACTCCTGGCATAACCCGTACAAAGTCTAGAATAAACTCAGAGCTTGAATGAGTAATGATTGCAAGATTCGCATAAGTTCCTTGCGCTACTTCTTCTTTCAACTCGATCTGTAACTGGTTGTTATTTTGTTCTTCCATATTAAATAAGATAAAATGTTTTTTTGCAAAATAACAAAATTTTATCGAGATAAGAATGATACAGTCAGGTAAAAGAAACAAAAAAAGGAGCAACTGCCTGCTACAGCAATCGCTCCTTTTTCATATAGTCAATTGAATTGTATTATTCTACTTCATTGTAATCTAGTACTGTCTTCTTGTTCGCCAAGATACGATCATACTCTTCTTTTGAACCAACGATAATCTTTTCAAATTCACGCTGACCTGTACCTGCCGGAATTAAGTGACCGCAAATTACGTTTTCCTTCATTCCTTCAAGTTTATCTGTCTTGCCATTGATAGCAGCCTCATTCAACACCTTCGTTGTTTCCTGGAAGGATGCAGCTGACATAAAGCTTGAAGTCTGCAGTGCAGCACGCGTAATACCCTGAAGAATCTGAGTAGAAGTTGCAGCTACAGCATCACGTACCTCAACAGGTTTCAAGTCACGGCGCTTCAGCATACTGTTCTCATCACGCAACTTACGGGCAGTCACAATCTGTCCCGGCTGCATATTCTGAGAATCACCTGCATCAACAACGACTTTCTTACCCCAGATACGATCGTTTTCCTCCATAAACTCAAGCTTATCCACTACCTGTTGTTCCAAGAAGCGAGTATCACCCGGCTCATCGATCTGAACCTTACGCATCATCTGGCGAACGATAATCTCAAAATGCTTATCATTGATCTTCACACCCTGCAGACGGTATACATCCTGAACTTCATTCACAATATATTCCTGTACAGCCGTAGGACCTTTAATTGCCAGGATATCAGCCGGAGTAGTAGCACCGTCAGATAATGGAGTACCAGCACGCACATAGTCGTTCTCCTGAACCAGAATCTGTTTGGACAATGCAACAAGATACTTCTTCACTTCACCTGTTTTCGAAGTTACGATGATTTCACGGTTACCACGCTTGATCTTACCCATTGTAACCTCACCGTCAATTTCAGAAACGACAGCAGGATTAGACGGATTACGTGCTTCAAACAACTCAGTAACACGAGGAAGACCACCCGTGATGTCACCCGCCTTACCTACAGCACGCGGAATCTTCACGATTACTTCACCGGCTTTCACTTTCTGACCATTTTCAATAATCACGTGACCACCTACCGGTAAGTTATAAGTACGAATCAGATCACCGTCTTCTGTCAGGATATGAGCCGAAGGAACTTTCGTTTTATCCTTAGATTCAATAATGATGATTTCACGAAGACCAGTTGCTTCATCCGATTCCACCTTATAAGTAACATTCTCAATTACACCTTCGAATTCAATCTTACCAGTTGCTTCAGTTATAATAACGGCATTGAACGGGTCCCATTTAGCAATTAACTTACCCTTTTCAACCAGATCACCATCCGATACATATAATGTAGAACCATAAGGTACATTGTGCGTAGAAAGAACGATACCAGTATTTACGTCCACAAAACGAACTTCAGCCAAACGGCCTACCACTACTTTTGCAGCTTCACCCATTTCGTCTACGATATCTACCGTACGAAGTTCTTCAAATTCCAGACGAGCACTGTTCTTAGCCACAATACTTGCATTTGCCGCAATATTCGCAGCAGTACCACCGGCGTGGAATGTACGCAATGTCAACTGTGTACCCGGCTCACCGATTGACTGAGCAGCAATTACACCAACAGCCTCACCCTTCTGAACCATGCGGCTTGTTGCCAGGTTACGTCCGTAACACTTAGCACAAACCCCCTTCTTCGCTTCACAAGTCAATACAGAACGGATTTCAACGCTTTCAATCGGAGAATCCTGAATCTTCTTAGCAACTTCTTCTGTGATTTCTTCACCACCGGCCACAAGCAATTCGCCTGTAGTAGGATGAATAATATCATGTACAGAAACACGCCCTAAGATGCGTTCATACAGGGTAGCAATTACTTCATCATTATTCTTCAAGTCTGTACAAACCAATCCACGAAGTGTACCGCAGTCTTCTTCCGTGATGATCACGTCGTGAGAAACGTCTACCAGACGACGAGTCAAATATCCGGCATCGGCAGTCTTCAAAGCGGTATCCGCCAAACCTTTACGGGCACCGTGAGTAGAGATAAAGTACTCCAACACAGAAAGTCCCTCTTTAAAGTTTGACAAGATCGGGTTTTCAATAATCTGACCACCTTCAGCACCAGCTTTCTGGGGCTTAGCCATCAAACCACGCATACCGGACAACTGACGAATCTGTTCTTTAGAACCACGGGCACCCGAATCCAGCATCATGTATACAGAGTTAAATCCTTGGTCATCCGAAGAAATAGTTTTCATCAAGATGTTAGACAACTCAGAGTTCACATGTGTCCAGATATCAATTACCTGATTATAACGTTCGTTGTTGGTAATGAAACCCATATTATAGTTGTTTACGACTTGTTCAACTTCGTCGTAACCTTTTTGTACCAATGTCTCTTTTTCTTTCGGGATAATAATATCACCCAAGTTGAATGACAAACCACCCTTAAAGGCCATTTGGTAACCTAAGTTCTTGATTCCATCCAGGAAGTCTGCAGCTTTAGCCACACCACAAACCTTGATTACATCACTAATGATATCACGAAGAGATTTCTTAGAAATAATCGTATTGATATAACCTGCTTCAGGAGGAACAATTTCATTAACAATCACACGTCCTACAGAAGTTTCACGCATAACGTCAACAATGTTACCATTTTCATCAACGTCTTTCACGATCACCTTTACCGGAGCATGAATATCTACCTTACCTTCATTATAAGCGATTAATGCTTCTTCCGGTCCGTAGAATGTAAGTCCTTCTCCCTTAGCACCAGCACGCAACTTGGTAATGTAATACAAACCAAGAACCATATCCTGTGCAGGCACAGTAATAGGCGCACCATTTGCCGGATTCAGGATATTATGTGACTGAAGCATCAACATCTGAGCTTCAAGAATTGCTTCGTTACTCAAAGGCAAGTGAACAGCCATCTGGTCACCGTCGAAGTCGGCGTTGAATGCCGTACATGCCAACGGGTGCAACTGGATAGCTTTACCTTCGATCATCTTCGGCTGGAATGCCTGGATACCCAAACGGTGCAATGTCGGAGCACGGTTCAACAGTACAGGATGTCCTTTCATTACGTGTTCCAGAATATCCCAGATCACCGCTTCCTTACGATCTACAATCTTCTTTGCAGATTTCACCGTCTTAACGATACCACGTTCAATGAGCTTACGGATAATAAACGGCTTATAAAGTTCGGCAGCCATCAATTTAGGAATACCGCACTCACCCATCTTCAGTTCCGGACCAACGACAATTACCGAACGTGCAGAGTAGTCAACACGTTTACCCAGCAAGTTCTGACGGAAACGTCCTTGTTTACCTTTCAAGCTATCAGACAGTGATTTCAACGGACGGTTAGCATCCGTCTTCACTGCACTTGATTTACGTGAATTATCGAACAATGAGTCTACAGATTCCTGAAGCATACGTTTCTCATTACGCAAGATTACTTCCGGAGCTTTGATTTCGATCAATCTCTTCAGACGGTTGTTACGAATGATAACACGACGATAAAGGTCATTCAAGTCAGAAGTAGCAAAACGACCACCATCCAATGGAACCAATGGACGGAGTTCGGGCGGAATAACCGGTACGATACGTACAATCATCCATTCCGGCTTGTTACGTCCACGTGATGCACGGAACGATTCTACAACCTGCAGACGTTTCAATGCCTCATTCTTACGTTGCTGTGAAGCATCATTGCCTGCACGGTGACGCAATTCATAAGACAGAGCATCCAGATCCAAACGAGCCAGCAAATCATAGATTGCTTCAGCTCCCATCTTAGCGATGAACTTATTCGGATCATTATCCTCCAGATATTGATTGTCCTTCGGAAGTGTATCCAGAATATCCAGATATTCTTCTTCAGAAAGTAAATCATATTCGGCAATGCCATCTTCAGCCTTTACACCCGGCTGAATAACAACATAACGTTCGTAATATATAATCGAATCCAGCTTCTTTGTCGGCAGTCCGAGCAAATAACCGATCTTATTTGGAAGCGAACGGAAATACCAGATGTGTGCCACCGGCACCACCAACTGTATATGTCCCATACGTTCACGGCGTACTTTCTTTTCTGTAACTTCTACACCACAACGGTCGCAGACGATACCTTTATAACGGATACGCTTATATTTACCGCAATGGCATTCGTAATCCTTAATAGGACCAAAAATGCGCTCGCAGAACAAACCATCGCGTTCGGGTTTGTACGTACGGTAATTTATGGTTTCAGGCTTCAAAACTTCACCACTCGAATTCTCTAGGATTTCTTCCGGAGAAGCCAGACCAATTGAGATCTTCGAGAAATTGCTTTTCGTCTTATTTTCTTTTCTAAAAGCCATACTCTATATAATTGAGATTTGATAATTGAATCATTGGAAATTGAAGAAGATGCGAATGTCAACAGACCTTCATCGGCCTATTGACATCCTGCATTCTTTCATTATTTTATTCTAGGTTGATACTCAAACCTAAACCTCTCAACTCGTGTAACAATACGTTCAAGGATTCCGGAATACCGGGTTGCGGCATCGGTTCACCTTTCACAATTGCTTCATAAGCCTTAGAACGTCCTACTACGTCGTCAGACTTAATAGTCAAGATTTCCTGCAGGATATGAGCAGCACCGAAGCCTTCGAGTGCCCAAACCTCCATTTCTCCGAAACGCTGACCACCGAACTGTGCTTTACCACCAAGAGGTTGCTGAGTAATCAATGAGTACGGACCGATAGAACGAGCGTGCATCTTGTCTTCAACCATGTGCCCCAGCTTCAGCATATAAGTCACACCTACGGTTGCTGCCTGGTCAAATTGCTCACCTGTACCACCATCACAAAGATAAGTTTTACAGTAACGTGGCAATCCCGCTTTGTCTGTCCACTGATCCAAGTCGTCCATCGTAGCACCGTCAAAAATAGGAGTTGCAAATTTCACGCCCAAAGTTTTTCCGGCACGACCTAATACAGCTTCAAAAATCTGACCAATGTTCATACGAGAAGGCACACCCAACGGATTCAGTACAATGTCAACCGGAGTACCATCTGCCAAGAACGGCATATCTTCCTGACGCACAACACGTGACACGATACCCTTGTTACCGTGACGACCTGCCATCTTATCACCTACACCAATCTTACGTTTCTTAGCAATATATACTTTAGCCATCTGAATGATACCAGCCGGAAGTTCATCACCGATAGTGATAGCAAACTTCTTACGCTTCAATTCAGCATCCAACTCTTTGTATTTCTTGATAAAGTTCATAACCAGATCACGAACCATACCATTAGTATGGTCATCACTAGTCCAGTTACTCAGCTGAATAGAAGTAAAGTCAAGTGAATCAAAATCAGAAGCACTGAACTTAGATCCCTTAGCAATAACTTCTGCTCCTAAGTAGTCTTTCACACCCTGAGAAACCTTGCCTTCAGTCAAAGTCATCAGTTTCTTAACCAGAATACGCTTCAAGTCTGCAACCTTTGATTCAAACTCATCGTCAATCTTAGGCAACAATGCTTTATCCGCCAGTTTAGAGCTACGGTTCTTGATTACACGTGAGAAAAGTTTCTTATCAATAACAACACCTTTCAAAGAAGGAGAAGCTTTTAAAGAAGCATCTTTCACATCACCTGCCTTATCACCGAAGATAGCACGAAGTAGTTTTTCTTCCGGAGAAGGATCAGATTCACCTTTCGGAGTAATCTTACCGATCATGATATCACCCGGTTCGATACGCGCACCGATTCTTACGATACCATTTTCATCCAGGTCTTTAGTAGCTTCCTCACTTACATTCGGAATATCAGAAGTCAATTCTTCCATACCGCGCTTCGTTTCACGAACTTCCAAAGAGTATTCTTCTACGTGAACAGAAGTCAACAAGTCCTCGCGAACCACGCGTTCGTTCAATACGATAGCATCCTCATAGTTATATCCCTTCCATGGCATATAAGCAACCAACAGGTTTTTACCCAAAGCTAATTCACCCTTTTCGGTAGAATAACCTTCAGTCAGGATGTCACCCTTCTTCACGCGCTGACCTTTGTCACAAATCGGACGCAAGTCAATAGTCATGTTCTGGTTCGTCTTACGGAACTTCGGAATTCTATATTCTTTCAAAGCAGGCTCGAAGCTTACAAATTCTTCGTCCTCTGTACGGTCATACAAAATACGGATCGTAGTAGCATCAACGAAGTCAACAACACCATCGCCTTCTGCAGTAATCTGCGTGCGAGAGTCTCTCACTAACTGTCGTTCGATACCTGTACCTACAATCGGAGCTTCACTTCTCAACAAAGGAACTGCCTGGCGCATCATGTTTGATCCCATCAATGCACGGTTAGCATCATCATGTTCCAGGAACGGAATCAGTGAAGCAGCAATCGATGCAATCTGCTGAGGAGAAACGTCCATCAAATCTACTTCAGACGGTTCTACAACCGGGAAGTCAGCGTCCTGACGAGATTTAACTTTATTGCGAACAAATGTACCGTCATCATTCAACGGAGCATTACCCTGTGCAATAATCTTTTCTTCTTCTTCTTCAGCAGTCAGATAAACCAGACCATTATCGGAAAGATCCACTTTTCCGTTTTCCACCTTACGGTACGGAGTTTCAATGAATCCCAGCTCATTAATTTTAGCGAATACACACAAGGAAGAAATCAAACCGATATTCGGACCTTCAGGAGTCTCAATCGGACAAAGACGACCGTAGTGTGTATAGTGAACGTCACGAACCTCAAATCCGGCACGTTCACGAGAAAGACCACCAGGACCTAGGGCAGACATACGGCGCTTGTGCGTAATTTCAGCCAACGGGTTTGTCTGGTCCATGAACTGTGACAAAGCATTTGTTCCAAAGAAAGAATTGATCACAGAAGAAATAGTCTTCGCATTGATCAAATCAATCGGAGTAAATACTTCATTGTCACGAACGTTCATACGTTCACGAATCGTACGAGACATACGAGCCAGACCAACAGCAAACTGGTTAGAAAGCTGTTCACCTACTGTACGTACACGACGGTTGCTCAAGTGGTCAATATCATCCACATCTGCTTTTGAATTAATCAACTCAATCAGATATTTGATGATTTCAATGATATCTTCCTTCGTGAGGACACGCACGTCCATATCAGTCGTCAGATTCAGTTTCTTGTTGATTCTGTAACGACCTACATCACCAAGGTCATATCGTTTTTCTGAGAAGAACAAGTTGTTGATAACTTCACGTGCACTTGCATCATCGGCCGGATCGGCGTTACGCAATTGACGATAGATATACAACACAGCTTCTTTTTCCGAGTTACTCGGGTCCTTCTGCAGAGTATTATATATAATAGAGAAATCAGATTGATTCGGCTCGTCCTTATGCAAAAGGATGTTTTGAACTCCCGATTCCAGAATTTCATCAATATGTACTTCCTCCAGTACGGTTTCACGGTCGATAATAACCTCGTTACGTTCGATAGAAACCACTTCACCGGTATCTTCATCAACGAAATCTTCAATCCATGTTTTCAAAACACGTGCAGCTAACTTACGACCCAGAACTCTCTTCAGATTTGTTTTGTTTACCTTAACATCTTCTGCAAGGTTGAAAATCTCAAGAATATCCTTATCGTTCTCGAAGCCAATCGCGCGTAACAAAGTAGTTACCGGCAATTTCTTCTTACGGTCGATGTATGCGTACATCACATTATTGATGTCGGTAGCAAACTCAATCCACGAACCTTTAAACGGAATAATACGAGCCGAGTAAAGTTTCGTACCATTGGCATGTACACTCTGACCGAAGAACACACCCGGAGAACGGTGAAGCTGTGACACAACTACACGTTCGGCACCGTTAATGACGAAAGTAGCCTTATCAGTCATGTAAGGGATCGGGCCGAGGAATACGTCCTGAATAACTGTATCAAAATCCTCGTGATCGGGGTCGGTACAGTACAGCTTAAGTTTCGCTTTCAAAGGAACACTATATGTGAGCCCACGCTCTATACAATCATCGATGGTATAGCGCGGCGGATCAATATAATAATCCAAAAACTCAAGAACAAAATTGTTTCTTGTATCGGCAATAGGGAAGTTTTCAGCAAATACTTTATACAAACCCTCATTCTTGCGCTTTTCAGGTGGGGTATCTAATTGTAGAAAGTCTTGGAATGACTTCAATTGTACTTCCAGGAAATCCGGATATTCAAGCGGATTCTTAGTCGAAGCAAAATTAACTCTTTGATTTACAGTATTTGAAGACATCTGTGAATGAATTTGGAGAACTTAATTTGAAATATATACACAAAAAGGTTAAGAATCCTCTTGCGAAGGATTCCTAACCGAATTACCTGATTACCAGGCTAATGTTATTTAAGTTCAACTTCAGCTCCAGCTTCTTCCAATGTTTTCTTCAATGATTCTGCTTCGTCTTTAGCCAAACCTTCTTTTACTACACTAGGAGCACCGTCTACCATGTCCTTAGCTTCTTTCAAGCCAAGACCACAAGCTTCCTTAACGGCCTTAACAACCTGAAGTTTAGCTGCACCAGCGCTCTTCAATACTACGTCGAAAGAAGTTTTTTCTTCTACAGCAGCAGCACCAGCTGCAGGACCAGCAGCAACAGCAACAGCTGCAGCAGCAGGTTCAATACCGTATTCTTCTTTAAGGATAGTTGCAAGTTCATTAACTTCTTTTACTGTCAAGTTAACTAATTGTTCTGCAAAAGCTTTCAAATCTGCCATTTTTTGTATGATTTTAATTGTTTAAATACTTTGTTGTTTTTTGAAAATTATTCGGGTCTCTCACCAAGAGTTTTGAGAACTCCGTGAAGGGTGTTACCACCTGATTGAAGAGCAGAAATAACATTCTTGGCCGGAGATTGCAACAATGCAACGATATCGGCGATAACTTCGTTCTTACTCTTGATAGCAACGAGAGCATCCAATTGGTCTGCACCAACGTAGAAGCTTTCTTCTGCATATGCAGCTTTCAGTCCGGGAATTCCGTCTTTAGCTTTGTCTTTGATCAGTTTAGCAGGTACGTTTGCAGTATTGCAAAACATAACAGCAGTTGTACCTTTCAAAGAACCGTAAAGAGGAGAAAAGTCTTCTTCCAGGCTTTCAAGAGCTTTGTGAAGCAATGTATTCTTAACTACCATCAATTTGATGTCAGACTTGAAACAATCTCTTCTCAATGCACTTGTAGCAGTAGCGTTCATCGCTGTAACGTCTACCAAATAGAAGTGGCCATATTCCTTTACTGTAGCAGCAATTTGCTCTATAATCGAATTTTTATCTTCCTTTCTCATTATTTCTCTGTTTTATTAGATTTCATCCACTGATTTCGGGTCGATTTTGATACCCGCACTCATTGTACTAGAAAGATAAATACTCTTAATATATGTACCCTTTGCTGCGGTCGGTTTCAGTTTGTTCAGAGTAGAGATGAACTCTTTCGCGTTGTCGCGAATCTGATCAGGACTGAATGATACCTTACCGATAGAAGTATGAACAATACCGCTCTTATCAACTTTAAAGTCAATCTTACCTTGTTTTACTTCTTTTACAGCTTTAGCAACATCCATAGTTACAGTACCACTCTTCGGGTTAGGCATCAATCCACGAGGACCGAGTACACGACCGAGTGCACCAATTTTACCCATGATAGATGGCATAGTGATGATTACATCAATATCAGTCCATCCACCTTTGATCTTTTCAATATATTCGTCAAGACCAACATAGTCAGCACCAGCTTCTTTTGCAGCAGCTTCAGCATCCGGTGTACAGAGTACCAAAACACGTACTTCTTTACCAGTACCATGAGGAAGTGAAACAACACCTCTCACCATCTGGTTAGCTTTACGTGGGTCTACACCTAAACGTACGTCAATATCCAGTGAGGCATCAAATTTAGTGAAAGTAATTTCTTTTACTAAAGATGCAGCTTCTTTCAGTGAGTATGCTTTCCCTGCTTCAATTTTTTCTGCAGCTAACTTTTGATTTTTTGTCAGTTTACCCATTACAATTGAAGTTTATTAGTTATTAACCGGGAACTCCCCTTTTACAGCGATACCCATACTTCTAGCTGTACCAGCAACCATTCTCATGGCAGCATCCACAGTAAAACAGTTTAAGTCAACCATTTTGTCCTGAGCGATCGTACGAATCTGTTCCCAAGTAAGCTCGGCAACTTTCTTACGGTTAGGCTCAGCAGAACCACTCTTTACCTTAGCTACTTCAAGCAATTGAATAGCAACGGGAGGAGTCTTGATTACAAAATCGAAAGACTTATCTGCGTAGTAAGTAATGATAACAGGCAAAATCTTACCTGCCTTGTCTTGGGTTCTGGCATTGAATTGCTTGCAAAATTCCATGATATTAATACCCTTGGAACCCAAAGCAGGTCCAACTGGGGGTGATGGATTTGCAGCGCCTCCTTTAATCTGTAACTTGATTAGTCCAGCAACTTCTTTAGCCATTTTTTTATTGATTTATATATAAACATTAAACGAAGAACAACAACAGCGTAACAATTCCGCGTTATTCTTTTTCCACTTGCATAAAGCCTAATTCAAGCGGCGTTTTGCGCCCGAATATCTTCACCATGACCTTTAGTTTCTTCTTTTCACTATTCACTTCTTCAATGATACCACTGAATCCGCTGAAAGGACCAAAAGTAACTTTCACAGTCTCACCCACTACATACGGAATATTGAGTTCTTCACCCGTTTCCTGTAGTTCGTCTACTGTACCAAGTATACGATTCACTTCTGATTGTCTGAGAGGCACCGGTTTCTCGGAGCCGCCTAAAAAGCCTATCACATTCGGAGTATTGCGCAGATGATGAGCGACCTCACCAACCAAAGCAGCCTCCACCAAAACGTAACCAGGGAGATAACTTCTCTCTTTCACAATTTTTTTACCATTGCGAACCTGATACACTTTTTCAGTTGGAATCAATACCTGAGATACATATTCACCAAGGTCGCTGTTTTTAAGGTCAGCTTCAAGATATTCCTTTACCTTAGCTTCTTTTCCGCTAATAGCACGCAGAACGTACCATTTCTTTTCAATCTCAGCCATTTTCAATTCCTAATTTTTTAATGTGGATAAACAATTTTTTCCATGAAGTTCTGGAAACAGACATCCATACCCCATACTACCAATGCAATAAGCAGGGAAGCATATAAAACAACTACTGCACTGTTAGCAAGTTCGGAATACGTAGGCCACGATACTTTATGAACAAGTTCGTCGTAAGATTCTTTAATATAAGCTATTACCTTTTTCATTTCAATAATATTAGCACGGGAGGAGAGGCTCGAACTCCCGACACCCGGTTTTGGAGACCGGTGCTCTACCAACTGAGCTACTCCCGTTTGTACATAATCAGTTCCCGATAGTAAAACCGGGAACTGATTAATTATTGTGTATTAGTCGATAATTTCAGTAATCTGACCAGCACCTACTGTACGTCCACCTTCGCGGATAGCGAAACGAAGACCTGGGTTCAATGCTACTGGGTAGATCAACTCTACAGTGATAGTTACGTTATCACCCGGCATTACCATTTCTGTTCCTTCCGGCAAAGTGATTTCACCTGTACAGTCCATAGTACGCAAGTAGAACTGAGGACGGTATTTGTTGTGGAACGGAGTGTGACGACCACCTTCTTCTTTCTTCAGGATATAAACCTCAGCTTTGAAGCGAGAGTGCGGTTTAATCTGACCCGGTTTACAAAGAACCATACCACGTTTGATTTCGTTCTTGTCAACACCACGGAGCAACAAGCCTACGTTGTCACCAGCTTCACCCTGATCCAACAGTTTACGGAACATTTCAACACCAGTTACAACTGATTTCTTATCTTCACCTAAACCAAGGATTTCAACTTCATCACCTACGTGGATGATACCAGATTCGATACGACCTGTTGCTACAGTACCACGACCTGTGATAGAGAACACGTCTTCAACCGGCATCAAGAATGGTTTATCAACATCGCGCGGAGGAAGTGGAATCCAGTTATCAACTGCATCCATCAGTTCCATAACTTTGTCTTCCCATTTTTCAACACCGTTCAATGCGCCAAGAGCAGAACCCTGGATGATAGGAGTATTGTCACCATCGAAATCATAGAATGAAAGAAGTTCTCTCATTTCCATTTCAACGAGTTCCAACATTTCTTCGTCGTCTACCATATCGCACTTGTTCAAGAATACAACCAGACGAGGTACGTTTACCTGACGAGCCAACAGGATATGTTCGCGAGTCTGAGGCATCGGACCATCAGTTGCAGCACAAACGATGATAGCACCGTCCATCTGAGCAGCACCAGTTACCATGTTCTTTACGTAGTCGGCGTGTCCCGGACAGTCAACGTGTGCGTAGTGACGGTTAGCTGTTTCGTACTCAACGTGTGAAGTATTGATAGTAATACCTCTTTCTTTTTCTTCAGGAGCGTTGTCGATAGAATCGAAAGAACGCAATTCAGAAAGACCTTTTTTTGCCAACACAGTAGTGATAGCAGCTGTCAACGTTGTCTTACCGTGGTCTACGTGACCGATTGTACCAATGTTTACGTGCGGTTTGGTACGTTCAAATTTCTCTTTAGCCATAGCTTTACTTGTTATTTATTTGATTAATAATCAGCATTTACATCTTTATGAGCTGTTACCGGGACTTGAACCCGGGACCTCTTCCTTACCAAGGAAGTGCTCTACCGCTGAGCTATAACAGCAAGAAAAAAAGAGCGGAAGACGGGGCTCAAACCCGCGACCCTCAGCTTGGAAGGCTAATGCTCTATCAACTGAGCTACTTCCGCATTCTTGCCAAAGTTGTCACTCTGATTGTGGGCAAAGATGGATTCGAACCACCGAAGTCGAAAGACAGCAGATTTACAGTCTGCCCCATTTGGCCACTCTGGTATTTGCCCTTAATATTTCAAACAAAGAATTAAAATCAAATAGCGAACAATACTCTGAACATAGATGTTTTATTCTCAGTTCTTCTTCTAATTCTTCCCCGCCATGCGAACCGAATTGACTGCCGTCATCCCTTTCGCTAAAATCGGATGATTCTCATTCATCCTTGGAGCCTCTTGTCGGATTCGAACCAACGACCCCGAGATTACAAATCACGTGCTCTGGCCAACTGAGCTAAAGAGGCATTCTAGCTAAAAAATGCAACCGTCACGTTCTAACGCGAGCGAAACGGCTGCAAATTTAGTTATTTATTTCTTTCCCGCAAAATATTTGCGATTTTTTTATTTGCTACGCTGTTTTTCCTTGTATTTCACCAGTTGTTTTTCAAGTGCTTCCACATCCAAATCAACTGCTTCCTCGAATGTATCGCACACTTTACTTGCATAAAACTCACCATTAGGAATAAGAATCTTTATGCCTGCCTCTTTATTTTCAGCAGCTTCCGGCTTAACTACCTTTAATGACACCTCTACTTTCTTTATATCTTCGTAATATTTTTCCAACTTAGACACTTTCTTCTGAATAAATGCCTGCAATTGCTCTGACGCATCAAAGTGAATTGATTGAATTCTAATATCCATACTTACCTCCTTTTTTTAAGCTCTTGGATGAGCTTGTTTATACACTTTTTTAAGTTCTTCAAATGTGGCATGCGCATAAATCTCGGTAGTTGCAATACTCTCGTGACCCAAAAGTTCTTTTACCGCACCCAATTCTGCATCATTATTCAGCATTGTGGTAGCAAAAGTATGCCTCAGCACGTGAGGACTTCTTTTTTTCAACGTCGCCACCTTTGACAGGTTCCGTTTCACTAAATTATAGACTAGATTCTTATAAAGCCGTCCGCCATCCTCTTTAATAAAGAAAGCCTTCGACCTTTCCGGAATCGCTTCGTTTCTTACATTAATATATTCAAGCATCAACTCTTTCAGTTCATCACCGAACGGTATTAGCCGTTGCTTGTTTCTTTTCCCGGTTACTTTCAAAAGAGAAGCAGAAAAATCCACATCCTTATCATCCAGACCTATCAATTCCGATAGTCTCATGCCTGTAGCATAAAACATTTCAATAATCAACCGATCACGACAACCTTTAAATCCTTCGCCAAAATCCGTATCATCCAGCAACTTATCCATTTCGCTCTCTTTCAGAAAGACAGGTAACGGTTTCTTATTCTTAGGTCCTGTTATTTTTCGTAACGGATCTACGGTCACCTCTCCTTGCCTTAAAAGATACTTATAGAACGACCGGAGCGAACTTAGCTTTCGATTTACAGAAGTTGAAGTATATCCCCTGTCCATTAATGAAACAATCCATTCACGAATCAGTTCACCTTCCACTTCCAACGGATCAAACTTTCCGTACTCTTCCTGAGCAAACTCCTGTAGTTGCTTTATATCCTCGCCATACGCCAGAACGGTTTTTTCGGAATAATTCCGCTCATACCGGAGGTAATCAAGAAAAGATTTAATTAACATAATATCGCTACATCTAAAATCGTGCAACGAATGTATGAAAAGAATTCAATAATTCAAAGGAAATTACGAATTATTAATCTTCTACTTGCTGAAGTTGTTGTACATAAACTGCACGCTCTTTCTTAAGTCTTTTAGTTACAGACGGTTTATCAAATTGCTGTCTGCTTCTTAATTCTTTCACGATGCCAGTTTTCTCAAATTTTCTTTTAAACTTCTTCAGCGCTTTTTCAATGTTTTCGCCTTCTTTTACAGGTACTACAATCATTTTGTTATTATTAATATGTTATTGGTTAAAAATTTCCGCAGTCAAATTGCGCCGCAAAATTACACATACTTTCTTTATTCACAAAACTTTCGGCAAATATTTCTCAAAAACTATTCATAAACAAATCATTAACCGCGAAAAGTTAGTACCTTTGAGACTCATAAATATGTCTATAAATAACATAATAAGGTATGAAGCAGAGCATAAAAGAGCGTATACACGCACTACGGATGACATTCCGCCCTAACAATATCAAAGCGTTCATCATTCCCAGCACCGATCCTCACCTGAGTGAGTATGTAGCTCCTTATTGGATGTCCCGTGAATGGATTTCCGGTTTCACGGGTTCCGCCGGAACAGCCGTCATCTTAATGGATAAAGCCGGACTATGGACAGATTCCCGTTATTTCCTGCAAGCGGAAAAGGAACTGGAAGGCAGCGGCATTACATTATATAAAGAGATGCTGCCGGAAACTCCTAGTATCACAAAGTTCCTCTGTCAGAATCTAAAGCCGGGAGAATCTGTGAGTATTGATGGGAAAATGTTTTCCGTGCAACAGGTGGAACAAATGAAAGAAGATCTTGCCCCCTATCAGTTACAGGTCAATCTGTTTGGCGATCCTCTGAAAAACATTTGGAAGGACCGTCCATCCATGCCTGATGCTCCGGCTTTTATCTACGATGTTAAATATGCAGGAAAAAGTTGTGGAGAAAAAGTTGCCGCCATTCGTACCGAGCTGAAAGAGAAAGGCATCTTTGCTTTATTTTTATCCAGTCTGGACGAAATAGCATGGACTCTCAATCTGAGAGGAAGTGATGTGCATTGCAATCCGGTTATAGTAAGTTATCTATTGGTTACTCAAGATGAAGTAGTCTACTTCATTTCGCCGGAAAAAATTACCCAAGAGGTAAATGAATACTTGCAAGAGCAGCAAGTCAGCCTGAGAAAATATGACGAAGCTGAATCTTTCCTGAATTCTTTTGCAGGAGAAAACATACTTATCGACCCAAAGAAAACGAACTATGCGATTTATTCGGCTATCAATCCTGCATGCAAGGTCGTTCGTGGAGAATCTCCTGTGACATTACTGAAAGCCATTCGCAATGAGCAGGAGATTGCCGGCATCCATCACGCAATGCAGCGGGATGGCGTGGCGCTTGTCAAGTTTCTCAAATGGCTGGAAGCATCAGTGCTTTCGGGCAAAGAGACCGAACTGAGCGTAGACCGGAAGCTGCATGAGTTCAGAGCAGCCCAACCTTTGTATATGGGAGAAAGTTTTGACACAATCGCCGGATATAAAGAGCATGGAGCAATCGTACACTATTCCGCAACGGAGGAGAGTGATGTCACGCTTCAGTCTAAAGGTTTCTTGCTGTTAGATTCGGGAGCGCAGTATCTGGATGGAACAACTGACATCACCCGTACCATTGCATTAGGCGAACTGACGGAGGAAGAAAAAACAGACTATACCTTAATATTAAAAGGCCATATTGCATTGGCAATGGCTAAATTCCCAGCCGGAACACGCGGCGCCCAACTCGATGTATTGGCCCGTATGCCTATCTGGAGTCATGGCATGAACTTCCTTCATGGTACCGGACATGGCGTAGGACATTTTCTGAGCGTACACGAAGGTCCGCAAAGTATCCGTATGAACGAAAATCCCATTGTGCTGCAACCCGGTATGGTTACATCCAATGAACCTGGTGTTTATAAGGCAGGCAGCCACGGGATACGCACCGAGAATCTGACATTGGTCTGCAAAGATAAGGAAGGCATGTTCGGAGAATATTTCAAATTTGAGACGATCACCCTATGCCCGATTTGCAAAAAAGGCATCATCAAAGAAATGCTGACAGCAGAAGAAGTCAAGTGGTTCAATGACTACCATCAAACCGTTTACAAAAAACTTTCTCCAAGTCTGAACGAAGAAGAAAAGAAATGGCTGCTAGAAGCAACAAAAGCTATTTAAAACAGCTTTTGTCTGACACCCGGGTGTCAGGCTGCTTAACACCCGGGTGTCAGGCAGTCTGAGATCCGGGTGTCAGACATCACGAGACCCGGGTGTCGAACAATCCCCAATCATATTCAATAAAAAACATCATTAGAAACAATATAATTTATGGCTTTAATCAAATCAGTGCGGGGCTTTACCCCCGAAATTGGAGAGAACTGTTTTCTCGCAGATAATGCAACCATCATAGGAGATGTAAAAATAGGAAATGACTGTAGCATCTGGTTTTGTACAGTATTGCGCGGTGACGTTAATTCCATACGGATAGGTAATGGAGTCAATATTCAGGATGGAAGCGTGCTACATACTTTATACGAGAAGTCAACCATCGAAATTGGTGATCATGTTTCCGTAGGACATAATGTGACGATTCACGGAGCAACCGTCAAAGATTATGCACTTATCGGGATGGGATCTACTATACTGGATCATGCCGTAATAGGCGAAGGGGCCATCGTTGCCGCCGGTTCTTTGGTCTTGAGCAATACAGTGATCGAACCCGGAAGTATCTGGGGAGGGGTACCGGCTAAATTTATCAAGAAGGTAGACCCGGAACAGGCAAAGGAACTAAACCAAAAAATCGCTCACAATTACCTGATGTATTCCCAATGGTATAAATAAAGAAAAAATAGATTCATAAAAAGATCCCTTATTTTAGCTTCGTCCACAACAGGAGTTCTAAAATAAGGGGATCTATATTCTTTATATCAAACTTCAGTTCATTAATGAAGCCGCTCCATTTATCTATTTCAAATTATTTATTCTGAAGACTTGAAGCAACTTTATCCATCTCTAAAAGTTAATCATGTGCATAATCTTCTCCGTAGCTCCGGCATTACTGGTCACATAATAACCGGCATTCGCGCCGGTCTCACGCATGAAAGCGTCATCTGTCCGGAAACGGTCCAACAAGGTTTTCAACTCGTTATAGTCTTTAATAGAGTATGCGCCTTTAGCTTCGAGCAACCGGATTGCTTCCATAAACTTCTGATATTTCGGTCCGAAGATAACAGGAATGCCATATACAGCAGCTTCCAGTGTATTATGAATACCGACGCCAAAACCACCTCCGATATAAGCCACTTCTCCATAGCGGTAAATAGAAGATAACAGTCCGAAGCAATCGATAATCAAGCAATCAACTTTCAGTACATTCTTTTCGTCAGCACGAGTATAGCGTACATAAGGACGTTTCAGTTTACTGATAATCTCCACCAGATGATTTTCATCAATCACATGCGGAGCGATGATCAACTTCATTTCCGGATGGGTATTGAAGTACTCCAGGAATAAATCTTCATCCGGTCCCCAAGAACTGCCGGCTACAAACGTAAAGGCATTGTCTCCTTTAAACATTTTCACCAACGGAAGGTCTTTGGCCTCTTCCCGAATCTGCAACACACGGTCGAAACGGGTATCTCCCACCACTGTCACACGACTAATGCCAATCTTCGACAAATAGCGTTTGGAAGCCTCATTTTGCACAAACAAATGATCGAAATCCTTCAGCACATTGCGATAAGTCCCACCATACCATTTAAAGAATATCTGATCGCGACGGAAAATGGAAGAAACACTATACACCGGGATGCGACGCTTATGAAGCTCATCCAGGTAATTCTTCCAAAATTCGTACTTGATAAAGAATGCCATGCACGGGGTTGCAATATCCAGGAACTTCTTCACATTCCGCGGTTTATCAAACGGCAGATAGCAGACAATGTCCGCTCCCCGGTAATGCTTGCGCACTTCGTAACCGGACGGAGAGAAAAATGTGAGCAATATCTTATAATCGGGATATTTTTCCCTGATCATTTCTATTAATGGACGCCCTTGTTCAAACTCACCAAGCGAAGCAGCGTGAAACCAAATATACTGCTCCCCTTTCTCCACTTGCTGTCGTAGAAGTTCATACACCACCCAATGCCCTTTCATCATTTTTCGGGGCTTACGGCTGAACGGAGCAGCAAAATGAACCAAAAGGTCATAAACAACTATTGCCAGATTGTAAAGCATAATTTACAAATCCTAATTATTTAAGTACCTCTACGGCACGCTTCATACGAGCCAATGTCTCTTCCTTGCCCAATACCCAGGAAATATCGAACATATGCGGACCTTTACCTTCGCCCACCAGTGTCAGACGGAAGGCATTCATTATATTACCTGTATGGTAACCTTTTTCAGCAATCCAGTCCATCACTACCCTCTCCTGGCCTTCAATGCTGAAATCCTCGATGCCGGCAATTACTTCCGCCAACTCAGTCATACATTTTGCCGAGTCTTCTTTCCAGCGTTTCTTCACTGTCTTTTCGTCATATTCAGCAGGAGCCACAAAGAAGAAACTACATACATCCCACAGTTCCTTGATAAAACTTACACGGTCTTTCATCATGCCGACTACCGTAACGACCTTCTCGAAAGGAGCCTCTACCCCATGCTCTTTCAGCACAGGCAAAAACAGTTCGGCAATTTCTTCATTCGGTTTAAGCTGGATATACTGATGATTGAACCAAATACCTTTTTTATAATCGAACTTAGCTCCGGACTTGCTGCAACGATGAATGTCGAACAGTTTTATCATCTCGTCCATAGACATCACTTCCTGATCGTTGCCCGGATTCCATCCCAACAAAGCCAGGAAGTTAATCACCGCTTCGGGCAAATAACCCGATTCACGATATCCGGAAGACACTTCCCCCGATTCCGGACGCCATTCCAACGGGAATACAGGGAATCCCAAACGGTCACCGTCACGCTTACTTAGTTTACCGTTTCCTTCCGGCTTCAGCAGCAAAGGCAGGTGGGCAAATTCCGGCATCGTGTCTTCCCAGCCGAATGCACGGTACAACAGTACGTGCAGCGGTGCCGAAGGCAACCATTCTTCGCCACGGATTACGTGAGACACTTCCATCAAATGGTCATCCACAATGTTCGCGAGATGATAAGTAGGCAGTTCGTCAGCCGATTTATAGAGCACCTTGTCATCCAGAATAGATGAATTAATAACGACTTCGCCACGAATCAAGTCATTCACGTGAACATCCTCGTTCGGCTCAATCTTAAAGCGGACCACATATTGCTTTCCTTCAGCAATCAATGCATCCACTTCTTCTTTCGACATTGTCAGAGAATTGCGCATCATCCTGCGGGTAGATGCATCATATTGGAAGTTAGCAATTTCCGCACGCTTAGCATCCAGTTCCTCAGGAGTATCAAAAGCGATGTATGCCTTGTCATTATCCAACAAAATCTGCACGTATTTCTTATAGATTTCGCGACGTTCGGACTGACGGTACGGGCCGTGTTCTCCACCGAAGCTCACTCCTTCGTCAAAGTGGATACCCAACCACTTGAATGACTCAAGTATATACTCTTCCGCTCCCGGCACGAACCGGTTGGAGTCAGTATCTTCAATACGGAAAATGAGGTCTCCGCCGTGTTGACGCGCAAATAGATAATTATACAAAGCTGTACGCACACCACCGATGTGCAATGCTCCCGTAGGACTCGGAGCAAAACGAACTCTTACTTTTCTTTCTGCCATAATTTGGGTTAGTATAGGTAAATCGTGGCAAAATTAAACCTTTTTTTCCACACTATTGTTTTTTTTTGTACTTTTCGCAAAAATTTCAATGCGTATGGAACATATGAAGAAGAAAAAGAGGTTCTCAAGAAGAGATATATTATATAAATCATTGCTGTTTGTAGCGACAGTGACACTGATTGTCTATTTCCTGCCACGTGACGGAAAATTCAACTATCAGTTTGACATAAACAAGCCCTGGAAGTACGGGCAGTTGATAGCCACTTTTGACTTTCCGATCTATAAAGACGACGCAGTGGTGAACCGGGAACAGGATAGTCTGCTGGCTTCCTTCCAACCTTATTATCTGCTTGACAAACAAGTAGAGAAAGACGCAATCGCCAAGCTGAAAGAGAATTACCATACTCACCTGAAAGGTATACTTCCTTCCGTAGATTATCTGCGATACATCGAACGGACATTAAAAGAAATATACGGAGAGGGCATCGTTTCGACAGAAAACATACAAGAACTCCACAAGGACAGTACTTCGGCAATCATGATCATCGACGATAAACTCGCCAACTCCAAGCCTACCGATCATATATATACGGTCAAAAAAGCTTATGAGTACTTGCTATCCGCAGATACGACCCACTTCAACCGTGAGATTCTGAGACAATGTTCATTAAACGAATACATCACTCCCAATCTCACATTCGACCAACAACGGACACAGACCGCCAAAGAGGAAATGCTGAACAACTATTCCTGGGCCAACGGATTAGTCGTCAGCGGACAGAAAATTATAGACCGTGGAGAAATCATCAGCCCGGAAACGTACAATATTCTGGAATCATTACGCAAAGAGTCCATCAAGCGAAGTGAATCCATTGATCAGAGCCGCTTGATTCTTGGCGGGCAGATTTTGTTTGTCGGTATGCTGATGCTTTGCTTTATGCTCTATCTCGACCTGTTCCGAAAAGATTATTATGAGCGCAAAGGCAGCCTGTCGTTACTGTTTACACTGATTGTATTTTATAGTGTGGTAACAGCTTTCATGGTATCACATAATATATTTAATGTATATATGATTCCGTATGCGATGCTGCCCATCATCATACGGGTTTTCCTCGATTCACGAACTGCCTTCCTGACGCATGTCATTACGATATTAATCTGCTCTATATCCCTGCGTTTTCCGCATGAGTTCATTCTGACGCAGTTGGCTGCCGGATTAGTTGCCATTTTCAGTTTAAGGGAACTTTCGCAGAGGTCACAGCTCTTCCGCACGGCCTTATTGGTGATACTGACTTATGCGGCTATTTACTTCGCATTCGAGCTAATGACCGAGAATGGACTTGCCAATGACTTCTCTAAATTGAATGCACGGATGTATACCTATTTCTTTATTAATGGTATTCTGCTGCTGTTTACATATCCGTTGCTGTTTCTGCTGGAAAAGACGTTCGGCTTTACCTCTAATGTGACTTTGGTCGAACTTTCCAATATCAACAGTGATCTTCTCCGACAGATGTCCGAAACAGTGCCCGGAACTTTCCAGCACTCTATGCAGGTAGCCAATCTGGCGGCAGAAGCAGCGATCCGTATTGGAGCGAAAAGTCAATTAGTACGTACCGGAGCTTTATATCATGATATCGGCAAGATGGAGAATCCCGCTTTCTTTACGGAGAATCAGTCGGGAGGCGTCAATCCTCATAAGAATCTGAATTATGAGCAAAGTGCCCAGGTCGTGATCAGTCATGTGACAGACGGATTGAAACTGGCGGACAAGCATAATCTGCCGAAAGTTATCAAAGACTTTATCAGCACCCATCATGGACGGGGGAAAACGAAGTTCTTCTATATCTCATGGAAGAACGAGCACCCCGACGAGGAACCGAATGAAGAACTGTTCACCTATCCGGGTCCTAATCCTTTCTCAAAGGAGACAGCTATTCTAATGATGGCGGATGCTGTCGAAGCGGCGTCACGCAGTCTGCCGGAATATACGGAAGAAACTATCAGCAACTTGGTCGACAAGATCATTGACTCCCAAGTTGCTGAAGGTTATTTCAAAGAGTGCCCTATCACTTTCAAGGACATTGCGACCATCAAGACGGTATTCAAAGAAAAGCTGAAAATCGCTTATCACACACGGATCAGTTATCCTGAGTTAAAGAAGTAAGCAGACCGGCACAAGCGTCTTCGAGTACATCCAGCACATATTCAAATCCTTCGGCCCCTCCATAGTAGGGGTCGGGGACATGGTCGGCGAGAATGCGGGTACAGTACTCCGTCATGCGATGAATCTTTTTCCACTCTTCCGTAGAAGGAGCTTTTTCTTTCAGATCATCTATGTTACGGTCGTCCATGCCAATAATCAGATCAAAATTATAAAAGTCCTCTGTCCGCACCGGACGGGAGCGATGAACCAGTTGATAACCACGACGGGCAGCGTGTGCACGCATCCGGCTATCCGGCAACTCGCCTTGATGATAAGACAGGATTCCGGCGGAATCAATCACAAATTCTTCTTCCAGTCCGGCTTCTTTGATCAGGTGAAGCATTACTCCTTCCGCCGTAGAGCTACGGCAGATATTTCCGAGGCAGACAAATAATATTTTTTTCATAATTTACGTTTAATAATTGACAGGCTTCATTCGTTTCTATTATCAAAACGAATTAAGTATCTGATTGGCCCGGTTCACGGTAACGGCTGCCGGTATTTCCGGCATATTACCCAAATTAAACGGCGCCAGCATTTTCTCTATCTTCTTTAATCCGGCTTTATTTCCCTTCTTCTCAAATTCCTGACGAAGAATCGTTATTTTCTCATGTGCCTGAATACCTTCGATCAAACGTTCGAAACGGATACAGCTACGGGCTCCCGGATACACGAGATAAGTATCTCCTGCCGCCCACGTGCGGAAACGTGAATCGAGCAACGGCTCCAAAGGCCAGCTATTGTATGCCCAACGCAGATAGCCGTCCAGATGCTTCTTCGAAGAATAGAAACTCACCCATGCAGCCTCAGCAGGGTCGGAAAAAGTGAATGTATTGGGATGTGCTTCCGTACAACAAGTATAATAGGTGGTACGTTTATTCTCGGCCGCACGGCGGAGACGCACTTCTTCCGGGAAGTTCTGTCCGATAACAATGCAATAATCGTACAAGTCCGGCTCTATCTCAGCATGATAATTACCGGCCAGTGAAACTTTAAACTCCGGATCTGCCTTACGGATTACTTTCAACGTTTTCTGCATTACATCCATCGGACGCTCATCCATCGCAATCGCACAAATATCAAACCATCCTTTTTCTCTCAGATGCTTGGAAAAAGAAGTAAGCATCGCAACCCACATTTCTTCATAAGCAGGTTCTCCCGGTGCTGTCTTTACAAACTTCAATGAATTTGTTGCCTGATCAAAATACTGGAAAGATAATTCCCAGGGAACCATAGAGTAACAGTTAATCTGCTGATCGATACCGACACTCATCATAAACTCTACCCACCGATCGAAAACCGTATAGTCGAAAGCCCAAGTGCCGTCGGCACGTTTCATCCATGTAACCATCGTCTCGAAATAATCTTCAGTCTGACCGTTCCAGGGTTTATGTGTCAAAGTGGCTGTGATAATCTTTTGACCGGCATCTGCCAGCATTTTCATCAGCGGGCGCATAGCGTCCAGATGCTCCTGGCTCCACAAGGGAACCTGATAATAACGGGCTACGGCAAACGGGCTCTGCCACAAATCCAGATGATAAGCCCATTCGGACGGTGCAGGAAGTTCACGGGAAGAAACGAGGATTTCGAGATTAAGCTGCTGCAACAGACGGGAACCGTCTTTTACCAGCAAAGCACCCTTGTAGGTTCCGGGAGTAGCCGATTGAGGAATCCAACATTGCACCCAGATAGGCTGAACGGTACGTGCCGGAACAGACATTGATTTCAAGTTCGTATCAATCGGGTCGGCTACCAACAACGAATCGTAATCCACTGCTTGACGGTGACCGCACGCGCCTCTGCCATCTTTATTCAGTTCATCGGTCATTACATAACGGATGAAACCGGCTTTAAACGCCTCATCCGAAAGACTATTTCCTTTTTTATCTTTAAAATCGGTAAAGCTGAAGTTCAGATCTTTCACCTCAGTGCCGGTCCAGACAACAGCCTGCGCGTTTACACGTTCGCCACGCCAGCCTTTTAAAGTGGTAAGCTGCTGCTTTTTCAGCTGGGGAAGCCGATGCTTCGCATAGCGGGTGTCAATTGTTCCCCAGGAAATCTGAGGGATGGTAACTGCTGCCCAGTCTTTATCAGAGGGGGAAGAAGGATCGGGCAGTTCCTGATAAGTTTCAATTGGAAATTTCGGTTGCCCCGTAGGGGTTCCACACTGCGTCACTCCTTGCTGGGCAAAAAGAGGACTCACACCAATAAGACATGTTAAGCAATAAATCGTAAGTCGTTTCATGGTTAGTTAATTTATAAAGGTTATTATAAGGAAAATATTAGGTCTGTATCAAGTGCTACATCGGATCTACATCATAATAGACAATCAAGGATTTATAGCGCTCATCTTCCAGCATCTCTTTCTGGATACGTTGTAGCAATTCCCGCGCACGTCCCATCGGGGCATTCTGTTCGATCTTCAACACTATCTTTTTGATGAATAATGTCTGGATACGGGCAACGGGAGGTTTGTCCGGTCCCAATACCCGGTTTCCGAACACGGTTCTTAGTTTATCTGCCATGACCGCAGCCATCTGGTCCAGCAAAGCTTCATTATGGTTTTTCAGATATACATACACCAACCGATAGTAAGGGGGATAATGAAACATTTGCCGTTCGGCGAGCTGACCGTCTACCATTTCTTCATAGTTATTACCGATAACCTGATGGATAATGGGGTGATCAATGCTTTTCGTTTGCAATACCACCCGCCCGCGTTTATTTTTACGTCCGGCTCGTCCCGCTACTTGTGCCATCAGTTGGAAAGCACGTTCGTAAGAACGGAAATCCGGATAATTAAGCATGGTGTCCGCATTTAAGATACCCACTATACTTACGTGATCAAAGTCCAGACCTTTCGAAACCATTTGCGTACCGATAAGTATATCCGTCTTTCCCTGTTCAAAGTCGGCAATAATCTTCTCGTAGGCAGCTCGGGTACGGGTAGTGTCCAAATCCATTCGGGCAACAGCCGCTTCCGGAAAAAGGACTTTGATATCATCTTCAATCTTTTCCGTACCAAAACCGCGATTGACCAGTTCTGTTCCTTCACAGGCAGGACAGGACTTCGGCAGTTGATAGGTATAGCCGCAATAATGGCAGGTCAGTTGGTTGATGCCTTTATGATAAGTCAGACTCACATCGCAGTTCTTACATTTCGGCACCCAGCCGCAAGTACGGCATTCTATCATCGGTGCAAATCCGCGACGGTTCTGGAAAAGAATGACTTGTTCTTTCTGTTCCAGTGCTTCTTTCATATATTGTATCAGCAACGGCGAGAACTGTCCGACCATCCGCCTCTTGCGATGCAGCTCTTTGATATCCACCGGAATAATCTCCGGCAGCTGAATTTCTTTATAACGTTCTTTCAGTTGTACAAATCCATATTTTCCATTCCTTGCGTTCTGCCATGTTTCTATGGAGGGGGTAGCAGTACCGAGAAGCGTTTTTGCTCCATACATGGCAGCCAGTACGATAGCCGCATTCCGTGCATGATAGCGGGGAGCAGGGTCTTGTTGCTTATAGGTGTTCTCATGCTCTTCGTCTACAATCACCAGCCCCAGATCACGGAAAGGAAGAAATACGGAAGAACGGACTCCAAGGATGATATCAAATCCTTTTTCTCCCAGTTGCTTCCGCCATATCTCTACCCGTTCGGCATCCGGAAACTTGGAATGATAAATCCCCAAACGAGAACCGAATACCCGTTGCAGGCGTTCTGTGATTTGAGTAGTCAATGCTATTTCAGGCAAGAGATACAATACTTGTTTCCCCTGACGAATCGTTTCTTCTATCAGATGAATGTATACTTCCGTCTTTCCACTGGATGTGACTCCATGAAGCAGGCAGACATTTTTCTCCTGAAAGGATTGCACGATCTCATCGTGCGCCCGCTGCTGAAACTCGTTCAAGGCATTTAACTTTACGACCTCCTTCACCTCCTGATTCAGCCGGCCGACTTCATGAAAGTAAATCTCAAATATCTTTTTCTCCACCAAGCCATTCAGAATAGAAGGAGACACCCCTGCACGTTGCAATAGTTCCTTTTTCGAAACTTCTTTCGGCGTTTCTCTTCCAAGGATTCCCGAACACTCGACATATTTCATCAACAACGCCAACTGCTTCGGAGCACGGGACAGGATATCAAATAAGATATGAAGCCGCTTTTCATCAGCAGAACCGGCTAATCGTACTCTCGCCTCTGTTTTCGGCTTGTAAGTACGGCGCAATTCCTCTTTCACAAAGATGGCCTCTCTATCCAGCAGAGATTTGATGACTGTGAGGATATTTTTCATGCCACTCTCCTTCTCCAGTTTCGTGACACATTGCTGAGAATCTACTGAAAGCAAATCAAGAATACGCTGCTCTCTTTCCGACAACGGTGCATCTGCCTCAAAATCGGGATTATATTCTACAATCGTTTCACTCTCCAACTTCAAACCGGAAGGAAGTGCCGCTTTATAAACGTCTCCTTGTGTACAGAGATAGTAATCTGCCAGCCACTCCCAAAACTTAAATTGAGTGGACAATAAAATAGGAGAAGCATCCAGCAATGCAGATATATCCTTCACCTCATACTCCGTCGGAGCACAATAATGAACATTACGAACGATAGCTGTATAAAACTTCTTCCGTCCGAAAGGAACTATCACACGGCATCCGATTTCAACTTCTTCCGCACATTCATCCGGCAGGGAATAGGTAAAGTACTTCGGAAGCGGTAATGGTAATATGACATCTACATACTTTTTCATTGCAAGCACAAAAGTACAATAAAAAAATGGGGATTTAAAAGAGGGAAGGGAACACTGATAAGAAAAATAGTCTGTACACCGGAATTTAATAAAATAGATTCAAGTTTACAGACCAGTATCTTAAACAAAATACCTTAGAATAAAAAAAGAGCCTCCTCTATCGGAAGCTCTTTCTTTTTATGATAAAAAGTAACGGATAGCTTAGAATATATAAGCAACGGATACTTGCCAAGTCTTGGTTTTGTATGAGCCTTCAATGTCTTCAAAGCTGGCAGTCTTGCCCAACGGAATATTATAATTAGCTCCTACTTGCAGATGATTCAGCAACTTCACACCTGCGCCGACATTGATACCGACTTCAGCTTTCTTTTTATCGGTTCTTACTCCGTCTATTGTCTTATTACCGGCAAAATCAAAGTAAAAATCAGGACCGGCAGCCACATAAAGACCTACCAGACTTCCCAGGCCGATGTTATATTTCAAATTGACCGGAATATCCAAGCCATTCTGCTTGACAGTAGCTTCTTCACCTCCATCAGAGATTTTTATACCTCTTTGAGCAAAAAGCAAAGACGCATCGACTCCTAATCCCACAACCGGGATATTGAATTCCGCCATCGGACCGATAAAGAAACCTGTAAAATTATCCTTTTTAAAGTTTTCTTTCACATCAGAAAAGCTTGCTTTAGACAAGTTTAAACCACCCTTTACACCAAAATGTAATTGTGCCTGGGCAGGCATCGCCATACCGATACATACGGCAATCATTAAAGCACCAAAAATCTTTTTCATAAATCTACGTGTTTATAATTCGGGACAAAGATATATATTTATAATAAATAAACACAAATTATTGCTCTTTGTTCGAAATCAACTCCCGATTTGCCAGCAAGGCCTCCTTAGTCCCCGCTGCCATCGAAAGAATACCGTCATTACACGTAACCATACCGCTCTCCTTGCGTCGCGTCAGCCAATCAGTTACAAAATCCGAAGCATATCCTCCTGTACTGAACTCACCGTCCAGCGCTATTATCTTTTTATAGGCAGACAGGTAATCTTCTTCCGTCGTATCGGGATAAGCGTTGGTGTAAAGCCAAAGCTGGATGTCGTAAAGCAGATAAGAACGTTCGTCGGCATGAAGCGCAAAGAATCCCTTATCAATTACTATTTCTTCCGATATCTTCCGAATCCACCGTTCCGTATCCACGGGATGATCACACTTTGCGCACAAATCGGACAAGAGCGGTGAGAAAGCTGCGTTCCGAACTTTTTCCAGCTCCATTCTTTCATCTTCTTCCGATGTATCAAAGACATCTTCGTTAACAAGTCCCCGAATAAATTTTTCAAAGTTATCGGCAAGGAAAGTAACATAATAATCATCTTCCTGATCGACATGAACGACTTTCGGTTCGCCCTGCGGACCACACTCCCGATAATCAAGGAAAATCATATCATGTCCCGCAGAAGGACAGTCGCAGATGGCCACTCCGATGTCCGGATACCCCCATTCTTCAATCATGAAACGGCTGCCGAGCTGTCCGCAAAGAGAATATATCTTATCCTTATCAACTCCCATAATGCCGGTGATAGCCACATGATCGTCCGCCCAACTGGTAGGCTCGTCGCAAGGAAAACAAACATTGAAAGGTATTCCACCGTTATGCTGCTTCATCAGCCAAATATAAGATTCGGGGAGTTTGTATCCCAGTTCACGTTCTGTTTCTTCTATCATCTCTTCTGTTGGAGGCGCGCCAATATATTCATTCATAGCATATTCATCATCATCCCAGAAGTCTGTAAAGTCAAAATTCTCAAAAGGTCTGTTTTTCATAATCGCTGTTTTTAATTTGTATTCTTTTAGTTTTGCTTTGTATGTACACTACTTTTTACGAATATACTAAAAAACAGACATTATCAATTTATTTCCTTTATTTATTTCGTTTTTTTTACGAGTAGATGAAAAAGAATCCAAGATTAAATATATAAAATACACTAATGATACAAAACACAGAGACCAGCCTATATTAACAGGCTGGCCTCTCTTTTTACCCCTATGAATCAATGATTCGGATGAATATCCAGTTTCACCGGTTTAATCATATTTTCCGGTTTCAAGATCGTATCCAGGTCTTCTTTGGAAAGAATGTTATGTTCCAGCACCAGCTCATACACTCCTTTACCCGTTTCCAGAGCCTCCTTCGCTATCTTTGTAGAATGTTTATAGCCAATTACGGGATTCAGTGCGGTCACTACTCCGATACTGTTGTGTACATCCCGACGGCATTTTTCTTCATTGGCTGTGATGCCATCAATACATAAGGTACGCAATGTATCAAAACCGTTCATCAACAAATCCGCAGATTCAAAACAGCATTGTGCCATGACAGGTTCCATCGCATTCAGTTCCATCTGTGCAGCCTCTCCACTCATAGCTACACAAAGGTCGTTTCCTATCACTTTATAAGAAACCTGATTCATGACTTCGGGAATAACAGGGTTCACCTTTCCCGGCATAATGGAAGACCCCGGCTGCATGGCAGGCAGATTGATTTCTCCCAGTCCGCAACGAGGACCGGAAGCCAATAGCCTCAGATCATTACAGATCTTGTTCATCTTGACAGCTACACGCCGCATGGCCGAAGAATATCCTACCATGCAGGAAGTATCCGAAGTAGCGCCTATCAGGTCATCTGCCAGTTTGATATCCAGTCCGGTAATCTTGCGCAGGGCAGCAATGCACTTTTCCGCATATTCCGGTTCGGCGGTAATTCCGGTTCCGATGGCTGTCGCCCCCATGTTGACCGTCAGAAAATCCTGTGCGGCAAAATCGAGATTCTTCAGTTCGTGTTCCAGAATGCTGGCGAATCCATTAAAAGTTTGTCCAAGTGTCATTGGTACGGCATCTTCCAGTTGGGTACGTCCCATCTTAATAATGTGTGCAAACTCCGCTCCTTTCTTTCGGAAAGCCTCGATCAGTGTTGCAAAGTGTTTCACCAATTTAAGATGGGTATAATACAGACCAATGTGAATGGCTGTAGGATACGCGTCATTGGTAGATTGCGAACGATTGACGTGATCGTTGGGCGAGCAGTATTGGTACTCTCCGCGTGCGTGTCCCATCAGTTCCAGTGCACGGTTGGCAATCACTTCATTGGCATTCATGTTGGTAGTGGTTCCGGCCCCTCCCTGAATCATATCTACAGGGAACTGGTCATGATGTTTTCCTTCCAGTATTTCTTTACAAGCCTTCAGTATGGCATCCGTCTGTTCCTCAGTCAGTAAATCCAGTTCACGGTTGGCAACGGCAGCTCCCATTTTAGTGATGGCCAATGCCTGAATAAACAGGGGATACTCATTCAAATGAAACTTGCTGATGCGAAAGTTTTCAATACCACGGAGTGTCTGTACTCCATACAATGCACTTTCCGGCACTTCACGACTACCTATCAAGTCGCTCTCTGTACGAGTTTTTTTTGATAATTTCTGTTCCATATCGGTTGTTTTATAACAATAACACATTCGTTAGTTGATATAATAACCAGTCAGAGATGTTATTGTTTTAATAAATATGCAAAAACTATTCAATAACTTTTTTGTTGTTTATCTTAGAAACAGAGAAAAAACGAAGATAAATCCTTTATCTTTGTTAGGAACTTATAAAACAACAACCAATGATATTACAATTAGCATTTGTTCTGACAGCCATTATTATTGGCGCACGTTTGGGAGGCATCGGACTCGGTGTCATGGGAGGAGTAGGATTGGGAATACTCACGTTTGTTTTTGGTTTACAACCCACCGCACCACCTATCGACGTTATGTTGATGATTGCCGCCGTTATTTCCGCTGCCTCCTGTATGCAAGCAGCCGGCGGACTGGACTATATGGTGAAACTGGCAGAACATTTGCTACGCAAAAATCCTTCGCACGTCACGTTGCTCAGCCCATTGGTGACTTATCTGTTCACCTTTATTGCCGGAACCGGGCATGTAGCTTATTCCGTATTGCCCGTGATTGCTGAGGTAGCTACCGAAACAAAGATTCGTCCGGAACGTCCGCTGGGTATTGCTGTGATTGCTTCGCAACAGGCTATTACAGCCAGTCCCATCTCTGCTGCAACGGTAGCTTTGCTCGGGTTACTGGCAGGTTTCGACATTACATTATTCGATATTCTTAAAATTACGATTCCCGCCACTATCATCGGAGTATTGGTCGGCGCTTTATTCTCCATGAAAGTCGGCAAGGAACTGATAGAGGATCCCGAATATCAGAAACGCTTGAAAGAAGGTCTTTTCAATGACAAGAAGATAGAGATTAAAGATGTCAAGAACAAACGTTCCGCCATGCTTTCCGTACTCATCTTTATATTGGCAACTGCTTTTATCGTCCTTTTCGGATCTTTTGAAGGTATGCGTCCCAGTTTCCTGATCGATGGAGAAATCGTCACGCTCGGTATATCCTCCATTATCGAGATCGTAATGTTGTCGGCAGCCGCTATCATCCTTATAGTAACCAAGACGGATGGAATCAAAGCAACGCAGGGTTCTGTATTCCCTGCCGGGATGCAGGCTGTTATCGCCATCTTCGGTATTGCGTGGATGGGTGATACTTTCCTTCAGGGCAATATGGCACAGCTCACTCTTTCCATCGAAGGAATCGTGCGGCAGATGCCATGGCTGTTCGGTATTGCGCTGTTCGTCATGTCTATCCTGTTGTATAGCCAGGCAGCCACGGTGCGGGCATTGATGCCGCTGGGCATCGCGTTAGGTATTTCTCCGTATATGCTGATTGCCTTATTCCCCGCAGTGAACGGATATTTCTTTATCCCGAATTACCCGACTGTCGTAGCCGCCATTAATTTTGACCGCACCGGGACAACAAAAATCGGTAAATATGTGTTGAATCATTCGTTTATGATGCCCGGACTGGTATCTACCGTAGTCGCTATTGTTTTAGGACTGCTCTTTATTCAAATATTCTAATATATTATTAACCTAAACTCATTTCAGTTATGAAACAAATTAAGAAATTAGGCCTGGTAGTAGTAACACTACTATTATCCGCAACAATGGCATTTGCCGCAAAACCGAATATCCACATCCTTGCTACCGGAGGAACCATTGCCGGAACAGGAAGCTCGGCTACGGGCACCAGCTATACGGCAGGACAAGTTGCTATCGGTGCATTGCTGGATGCAGTCCCCGAAATCAAAGATATCGCCAATGTAACCGGCGAACAGATTGTGAGAATCGGTTCACAGGACATGAATGACGAAGTCTGGCTGACACTTGCCAAGAAAATCAACGAGTTATTAAAACGACCGGATATCGACGGAATCGTGATTACTCATGGAACGGATACGATGGAAGAGACTGCTTACTTTCTGAATCTGACTGTCAAAAGTGACAAGCCTGTTGTATTGGTAGGTGCCATGCGCCCCTCTACAGCATTAAGTGCCGACGGTCCGCTGAATCTTTATAATGCAGTAGTTACCGCTGCAGCTAAAGAATCAAAAGACAAAGGTGTACTGGTTGCCATGAACGGTCTGATTCTAGGTGCAGAAAGCGTAGTTAAAATGAACACGGTCGATGTACAGACTTTCCAGGCTCCCAACTCCGGCGCATTGGGATATGTACTGAACGGTAAAGTATGTTATAATCAGATCACACTGAAGAAACATACCACCCAATCCGTATTTGATGTCACCAAACTGACTTCATTGCCCAAAGTCGGCATCGTATACAGCTATTCCAATATTGAAGCCGATATGATGACTCCGTTGCTCAACAACGGATATAAAGGAATCATTCATGCAGGAGTCGGAAACGGTAATATCCATAAAAACATATTTCCGTCATTGATAGACGCCCGCAGAAAAGGCATTGTAGTCGTTCGTTCTTCCCGCGTACCGACTGGTCCTACCACTCTTGATGCGGAAGTGGATGACGCCAAGTATCAGTTTGTAGCCTCTCAGGAATTGAATCCACAAAAGTCACGTGTACTATTGATGCTTGCGCTGACCAAAACCACGGACTGGAAACAAATTCAGGAATACTTTAACGAATACTAAAAACCGGACCTACTTATGAAAAAATTAATGTTTATGCTACTCCTTGCGGGTAGCATACAGGCAATGTATGCCCAAAAGTTCTCCCCCAACACTCCTCTTTTCGAGGAACTGACAGACGTAAAAAAGAAAACGGATAAGTTCAACTTATACCTGAATATGCAAGGAAGTTTTGACGCTCATTTCCAGAATGGATTTCAGGAAGGTGACTTCAATATGCACCAGCTCCGCATCGAAGCGAAAGGAAATATCAACAACTGGCTTTCTTACCGTTACCGCCAGCGTCTCAACCGCTCGAACGACGGAAACAATATGATAGACAACCTCCCGACCTCCATCGACTGGGCAGGCATCGGTATCAAGCTCAACGATAAGTTCAACCTGTTTGCCGGTAAACAAAGTGCCAACTATGGCGGCTTCGAGTTTGACCTCAACCCGATCGATGTCTATCAATATTGTGATATGATCGATTACATGAGTAACTTCCTGACCGGTCTGAATGCAAGTTATAACATTACTCCCGATCAGCAACTTAATCTGCAGATATTGAACAGCCGCAATAGCTCTTTCGACAACACTTACGGAATCACAGAGGATGCGGAGGGTAATCTCCCCGATCTGAAATCCGGAAAAATGCCGCTGGTCTATACCTTAAACTGGATTGGCAATTTTAATAATGTATTTAAAACCCGCTGGTCGGCCTCTGTGATGAACGAAGCCAAAGATCATAATATGTATTACTATGCTGTAGGAAATGAACTGAATCTCGGAAAGTGGAACGCCTTTGTCGACTTCATGTACTCAAAAGAAGAGATTGACCGTAAAGGGATTATCACCGGCATCGTCGGTCGCCCGGGCGGACACAATGCGTTTGATACAGGTTATTTATCCGTAGTAGCCAAGTGTAACTACCGTTTCCTCCCGAAATGGAATGTCTTCGTGAAAGGAATGTATGAAACGGCTTCCGTAACCAAAGCCTCCGAAGGGATAGAAAAAGGTAACTACCGTACCTCCTGGGGGTATCTGGCAGGTATCGAATTTTATCCGATGGAAACCAACCTGCATTTCTTCGTGACCTATGTAGGACGTTCTTATGACTTCACCTCCCGTGCCAAAGTGCTGGGACAAGAGAATTACAGTACCAACCGGATTTCGGTAGGATTCATCTGGCAGATGCCGGTCTTTTAATATTGTATGAGAATAAAAAATACCCGATAGCCGTGTGAAAGCTATCGGGTATTTTTATATGTTCGGTTTCTTTTTCTAAATCAATACTCTTCCTCGTTAAAAAAGAAATCTTCTTTACTAGGATAATCCGGCCAAATATCTTCGATACTCTCATAGATTTCGCCTTCATCTTCCATCTCTTGCAGATTCTCTATCACTTCAAGAGGAGCACCCGAACGCATAGCGTAATCAATCAATTCGTCCTTGGTCGCCGGCCAGGGAGCATCTTCCAGTTTCGATGCTAATTCCAATGTCCAATACATAATCTTGAGTATTAAAAAGTGAATACTTATTTTCTATTTTTCGGCAAAAGTATAATAAAATCTATCATTTCCAACTATTATCCCAGAATATTTCACTATTTTGTTCATCAAAATTAATTTTTCGGGATAAAACAAACAAATAATCTGATAATCTGTTGACAAAAGCTAACACTTCGGGAGAAATTGTACAAGTTTCGGACAGAGTCAGAATGCGACGTTCGGCTCTTCGACAAATCGTACGGCACACATGACAAACAGCCGCTCCACGGCTACCTCCGGGTATGATAAAGGCACAAAGTTCGGGCAGTTGTTCATCCAGCTTATCAATCTCGCGCTCGATGCGTTCCACATCTTCCGGAGTAAGGATACTGGCGGCTTTCAGTTGTGTTTTTTCCTGGTCAGTTGCCAGATGTGAACCGATAGAGAATAGCTTATGCTGTATACTCAGGATAAAATCCCAGTCTGCCTCATCCAGCAAATACGTATTCAGCCATCCCAGATGGGAATTAAGTTCGTCAATTGTTCCGTATGCTTCCAAACGAATATGGGTCTTCGGAACGCGGCTTCCGCCAACAAGACTGGTAGTTCCTTTGTCACCGGTCTTTGTATATACAAGGCTTTTTTTCATAAACGTCTATTTTTCATCATTACTATATATAAGATTAACGTATAAAGGTGATCAGAAGTTGACGATATAATGCTGTTTAATCTTTGTTGTATCAAAAAAAAGCAAGCCTGCATCATACAAGTCAAAAGTGATTCCCACCCGCTCATCATTCTGTAACTGTTTCCAAAGATTTTTCATTGCCTTTGAATAGCAGATCCCATGAACGACAAACAAACTATTCGGAGTAGTCCGACGGGAACAGATGTTAAAAACTTCTTCCAGCAAAGCCGGATTCCGATAGTCATTCAGATACAGAAAGTCTACCGGAGTATCGGCATCCAGAAAGAGCTCTGATAAGTCAGAAGCAAAAAGATACCCGGCAGAAGGTTTGGCTGATTGTAAATATAAGGAGGCTGCCGAGGGCTTTCCTACTTCTATGATAGTGGCCGGTTGCACTTTATTCACCAGGCGGAACAACAGACGGTTGATTCTTGGTATTCCTTTCTCCCATCTCTGTGTTGTGATCCGCTTTTTCTGTTCCACCTTCAGCAGGTCGTATGCATAATAAGGCATCTTCTCATAAATCACATCTGTGATCAGACTGAAAGCAAAAGGAGAGTGCACACCATATCCACAACGGTAGCGGAAACGGGAGAGCCGGATAAAAGGTCTTTTTAGGTAATACAGAAGATTCATAAACCAGTCTTTCATTTTTTTTGTTCGTGACGCAAAGATATATTATTTTATTGAAAAAAGGGCCGGCTCCCGCGGTGGACCGACCCTTTTAATCATTTATTTCAAGTAACTACTGCAGTCTGAATACTACAGGTACAGTATATTTTACTCGAACTTTCTTACCGTTCTGCACTCCGGGCTTCCACTTTGGCATTCCACTTATCACACGGATAGCTTCTTTATCCAGGTAAGCATCTACCCCTCGTACAACTGTCGGATTAGTAATCGATCCGTCTTTGTCTACGACAAACTGAACAATTACACGTCCTTGTGAGCCCATCTCCTGAGACATTGTCGGATATTTGATATGAGTACTCAAATATTTCAGCAATTCAGCTGAACCACCGGGAAATTCGGGCATGACTTCTACACTTACGTGAATAACATCTTCCTCAACTTCTTTAGTTTCCACTACTGGCGGTACCCAAACAACCTTGTAAGGTTCATTCACATTGTCTGGTACTACTGAAACGTTATCCGTCACCTCTTCGGTATCATCTACTATTTCGAACAATTCTGTTACTTTAGTTTCCGGTGGAGGAGGCGGTTCCAGTTTCTCTTCAGGGAATGTGATTGGAACGAGCTCCGTTACAAAGATGGATTCATCATCAGATGATACTGCCGCAACTCTTACATCATGCTGTGTCCATTCGAACGATACGAACATGAAAGCAAGCGCAACAACCAAACCCATCAACAACCAAGAACCTCTTTGATTCTCAATTGCAGCCTTTTTTGATTTTTTGGCTTCCATAAAAAATGTGTTTAAGTAATTAATAATAGAAAATATATAGTATATACACTACTTTTCGTTTTCTGTCTTAAGCATTACTTAAAGTGCTCTCTAGCTGCAATAAATATAGTATTTTTATGGATAGGATGTAACTTTGCTTCTTGTTTATTTTATTCTTTTTCCTTCTTTTGGATAAAATTTATGAATTAATCCTCATATCGGACGACCTGCCCCCTCCTGTCAACAATTACCCTCGAATACATGTCTTTCAAGGCACACAAGAATAAATCTTTGCTAAGTACAGTAATGTTATGATAAACAGGTGCAGTAAGAGGCTTCCCCTTTTCATCCATCAACCCGTATAGATTGTAGCTACCATAACTATAAATTCCGGTAGGCTTCATGATTGTTCCTTCGCCGTCTTCCGTCCTTTCCATCGTATCGTAATCCAGTGAAGTCACATCGTGATAAACATTCTTATTCAGTATCTTCCCATCATAGGCGATTTGCAACTGAAATCCATCCGGTCTGTCTGCCACCAAATAGTCATCTAATAGTTCAATGCTTCTATATTCTGCGGGAACAAGCACCTGCAAGGAATCATCCAACACTCCATACATCTTTCCGTCATTAAAAACTCTTTTCCCATATTGCGGATTTTGTATATACTCATAAGACGGTTTCAGCACCCATTCCCCTTTTTTATTGATGATGCCACATTTCCCGGTTGCATCATACATACTACTATGCCCATCGTGAAACACAAGCCCAACTTGCTTCTTATTATCTTTAGCATAAGGAAACTGAAAATCAATCACAGTCTTTCCTTGATGATCAATAAATCCAACCTTATTATTCAGTACTACAGCTGCCAAGCCTTCGGAGAAGATCCAGGCATGTGTATATTGTGCCGGTATCACATTCGCTCCTGTATAACGGTCAAAATATCCACGTTTGAAGTTCTTGGAATAAACAACTAATGAATCGGTATATGCATCCGCTGCAAACAGCCAGTCAATACCGTCAATCGTGGTTTTTCCGGTAGTCATATTACGTATACTATATTTCTCGTCGCTGATAAAAGAACAACACTCACTGCTGTAGATATCAGCCAATTGCTCGTCACTCTCATAATGTTCACAGAAGCCGATAGTTAACATAGTGCTAACCCAAAGCAGGCACAATACTGCAATTGCGGCCAAAGCTTTTCCAAAAGTTATCTTTTTCATTTTGTCTTTATTTCACCCCTCCAATCAGATTATCATTTTAGTTCACTTCACCAACCACAATATTCTTATTTGCCACCTGTAATAGAATATTCTCTGGGCGTTGGTAAACAATACACATGATGTCCGGAATACAAACATCCAAAGCATTATAACAAGAGAATATCATAGCATTAATAATCCTGTCATTTATAGCTCCATCGTCTGTATTTACAAGCATCACAGCCACCACTTCTCCATCATTCGCATCCATACTCATACAAACTCCAGGATTATCATAATTGAAATTATTGATTTTCCATAATACAGCTTCCCTCTTCTCCTGAGGTACTTTCACCGGTAATGACATATGGCAACGCATCCACGCTCCTTCTTCATTGTAAATAATATAGACATTGATTCCCATTCCATTATTTTCCATATTGAAAGAGAACAGATTATGTTCTTCATCAGACGTATACTTGGCTTCTGCACGATCCAAAAATTCTTGGATATGTAAGCGCAAAGACTTTACTATTATTAATTCTTCCACAGTTTTCATATTTATTTTTTCCTTTCTCTGTTATTACATTAATTTCTTTTCAATCAGATGCTATCCTTTCCTGGCAATAATCACCTCTTTCGCCCCATCCTCATAATATACCATCGGCAGCATTTCTTCAGGCATATCCTCTCCAATCAGACAATAATTCACGCCTCTAACCTCTCCTTTACGGAAAATATCCCCTTTTCTAGCAGCCTCTTCATTAGACTTACAGAATAGAAAGTTTCTGAAGAAACGTGTTTCAGTAGCATAATCTTCTTCATCAAAACAAGGAAACAGTTCACTGTTTTGTAGAATAACTAATGGTCCGCTATCCCTTTGGCACTGATTCTTAATATCTTGAATGCCATGATATACATGTCCAAGAATCTCAATACCCTTGTTACAAGGTTGGTGTGTAATAATAGTTTTCATATCGCAATTTATTTTTTAAAGACATGTTTATGGCACTATCTCACATTTTGCCTTTGGAAACCATTTTTCCAACGTATTTTCAACTTCCGACTCTATTTCAGGAGTTATGTGTTTTTTCACTTTATTGTAGGCGAGCATTATCGCCGCAATCTCATCCACCCATCCTAAAACAGAAAAACGCTTTGCTGATATTAAACTAACCGGAAGGATCAGATAAGAAAGAGCCGAAACAATCATAATTTTATCAGAAGATGGAGTATCCGGACTTTTCAACACATAGTAAAGGCATAACGCTGGTCGTATAGATTCACGGCCAACACTCTTACCTATACTCTTTATATTCTCAAATAATTGATTCAAATCACAAAAAACACTATTTGTATCCATAATTATAATATTTATTGATTAAACATTTATTTGCTAACGGAAAAACTCCACAATCATTCTGTCGACTATTTCCGTCACAAATTTCTCGCCCTTTTTATAAGAAAATTGTCTTCTGATCCGATCAGGGGTACCAACAAAACTGCTTGAAGAGGCCATGCCTTCATCTTTGAATTCGATTTCAATATATACTAAACAACCGCCTTTACTTTTCACTCCTCTTATATATTGCAGCGAAAGAGAACTATAACAGTCATTAGTTTCTTCGTTTTTCTCGGTCAACTTTATTTCCTCGTCAGCTATAAGCCCCTTTTTATCCCGCGCCACAGTATCTAAAAGCCTTTTATTCAGCCGGGACACAATCTCACAAAGGTGTATATAATTAAAGTCACTCCTCTTTCTACGACGTTCCTCCCGTCTAGCTTCCCGCTCCTCCCTTTCTTGTTTCCGTTTAGGAGTTAATTCACAAATCCAATAAGTGTCCCTCAATTCTTCGCATATTTGTAGTGCAGATTGCTCACTCTCTCTCAAAATCTTATTTGCCTCTTCCTGAGTATCATATACACCTACCAAATATTCTTCCCGAGCAAAGGTATCCTCGCCCCACACTTCATATACTACTTCTTTCATGACTGTTTACATTTTAAATACTCGGATATTTTTCCTTTAGTTTCCTCATAAACGGAGTACTTATCCGTAAAGTCTCCATTCCATCAAACGGTGGAAGCAATACACATCTCTTATCCCTTATCTGATCCAGATAGCTTACATTAACTATAAAAGATTGATTAACCTGAATAAAACAGGGATGATAGCTCAAAATTTTCTGAGAATTCGTACTCCGTTTCAACATTAAAGTATGTTGATTACATAACACAGCTTCCCATTGATTACTTCTGGAATTGTATCGAAAATAACCGATATGCTCCAAACGAAGCAATTGTAGATTCCCTGTCATAGTGGTTGATAAAAAGATCTTATTCTGATCTTTTGCTATATCAGCAGAATACCCCATAGTAAATTCTTCCCTTGTTATAATATCCATAATATAAATATTTACCTATTGAACTTTAGATTATTACGCAAAAGAAAACATACCTAATCAATAACTTTAGAAGACACCTTTCGACCAGCCAACCGATCAAATTCAGTTTGAATATGCGACATTACAACATTATCCAACTTCACTTGTTTTATTACTCCCCAGATCTGAGGGATCGCAAAAGGCCACCAAACGCAGAAAGTTAATATAGCTGGTATAGCCTGTTGACCGAAAATACCAACGCCAGCTTTTACATACACATGAGGATTCGCAGGTGAGATTAAAATCTTTAAAGCTGTCTGAAGTCCTAATACTGCTTTAAAAAGATTTCCCTTCTTAACTGAAATATCCCATTCACCTGACGGTAACTTTACACCATCAACTTCATAACCATCATAGCGCAAAGTAGACATCAAACTACTAGCTACATCGTCAGCGTAACCCGATACATCATAAAATAACTGTGTAGATTTAAAAAGTCCCATATTCTTTCTATTTTACTGTTTGACTATACTGATAAAAAATGGGAGTAAGTTCTATAAATCAAGTGGCACATTTAAGTTATTTAAACAATTAGGCATTGAGGAAGTGGATATCACCCAAATAGATGAATGAATGTAGAACGGCATCTGCACTTGATAGATTAGGAGGGGGAGAAATGAAGGACGAACATCTATATCATTTTTATCAATATCACACCTAACTGTTTCAAAATTTGATATAAACCAGTATCCGATTATCCCCGCAAAGGACACAATATCAAATGCTCAGCATCAATTTACAGACGTAAAACATGATAATTATTAACTATATGAACAATTAAATACAGAGGCATTTTATGCTCTGTATTTAAAAGAAGATAATCATAGAGTTCATTTTCATATATTACTATAAACTCTCTAGATCGTTTTAAATTCGTTCTTCACATCTACAATACTAATAAAATTTTATATCCAAAATTGCAGTTTTGAGCTTATTAAAAGAGTTTTCCTTAGCTTGAACATTTGCCTCAAAATCCTTCTTAAGATCCTGTCCTGTAGAGTTTCCCATTGGCAAAGGACGCCCAAGAGAAGCAATAGACATTACTACCCCAAACAGGCTTACACCTACATGCTCAATATCTCCGCCATTTTTTTCCCAAAAACTCTTGCTAAATTTAAGATCACCAATAGTCTTTTGTATCTGTTTAACAACTTCAATTTCACCTAAATAAAAATAGCAAGTCATTAAACCTAAATATGCCAATAATAACCGTTCTCTTTTTTCTAGTATAATCGCTTGGTTAAAACGATCTACTGCCGTCAACAGAACCTGCCTATAAGTATATGAAGAACTAATCTGTTTAGCCTGTTCTAATAAAGCTAAACCTGATTCAAACTCCTTTTTAACTAATTTATCAATTTTGCCATCCACACTTTCCACTATTTTGAAATAAGTTGCAATTGAAATAGCAAGATTCTTTGTTGCAAATATCGTACTTATTAAGCTTATCATAAAATTCAAAATTAGTTATTTAACCACCTCCTAATTGATAATCATTCGATGCGTAAAGAACACGTTTAAAACATTTGGAACAAGTGACTAATGTTCTTGTTTCATTAGGCATCTCTTTTAAATATATATAAGTATTACAATGAGGACATTTCAGATAGTAAGTCTTACATTGTTCACAATAAAACAAATTAAGTGTTCGATAATCAGAATCTTGTTTTTGAGAACGAGATTCGCCACTCATAAAATGATCAAGACCATTTAAAATGAAACCACAAACAGCCAAGCCAAGACCTTCTTTCTCTTTTAAATCTTTAAATTTAGACCAAGACAAAAGGACTGTATTACAGTATGGACACTTGCTCATATGTCATATTTTAATAATATTAGTAGCTGTTGCCAACCTAAAGTATCAAGTTTACGCTTCATAAGTCGAAAGCCATCACCATAGATTTCATCAGTTCTTGCAGCAACAATTCTCGCTTCACTGTTACTATTAAGAGCAAAATCTGAAAATAAAATTTGGTGCGAAAGTAGTTGACAAAAACCTTCACATTCCATATCATTTAGTTTAATCTCATTTTCAAAGAGCCATACATGGCCTAATTCGTGAGCAAGAACCGACTTGAAATATACATAAGGAAGATCTTCTAACACCCATATATCATAAGTTTTAAACACAGTGGGTATACAAAGACCTGATGCAGATTCGTGTAGTTCTTCCATTTCTTGATGAGTTTTTATAAAATATCGAACCTTATCTTCATTTATTTGTATACCCAAAGTATTAAGAGTACACAACGCTTCCTTAACTCCCATATCTAAATGTTTACTATCATAAATGGGAATAATTCCGTTAAATGTATTTGGAAAGTCTAATAGATAAAAGGATGATAATGTCATATTTATAACTCAATAAAAAAATGTGTAATGTCGGCAAAGTAAAATACCATGCCGACATTTTTTATTATTAAACTTTCAATGTTAATGTTGTAGGAGCACAGTACTGCGGATAATGAGATTTAAAAGTATTCCACATATTCCAATCTACAACATATTCTCCATCTTTACAACTCTCAGATAATGCAATTAGCTCATCTTGTGTTGAAGAAGTCACTGGTATCTCGTAAGTTTCGAAATCTAAATTACCAGATATATTAATATCGAACACCGTAATAACAACAGCCATATTATTCTTTGTATGCTGTAGTGAGATTTCCACATCGCCCAAACAAACATTATTATCAGCCAACCTTTCGTTACCTTGAAGTACTTTAGAAATTAATTTCGGCTGTCCTACATTAACTGTCGCGAAGTTCGCGGCTTTGATAGGAAGTTTTGTTCCCTCTTTCACCAATATCGCATTGATAGAATCGGAATCTACACGGAGATCTGTACCTAATGTCTTAGGACATAGCGGTACAACCGTGTCATCATCAGGGTCAATAACACATTGTTTCAACATATGATGATATAAAGCAGCCCCTAGAACAACTGCCGTATCCATATTAGGAGCTAAAAAGGGCTCTCTGCCAACACAATTTCTTACCGCTTCTTTTACAACCGGATGCTTGCATGAACCACCAACTAAAATAAAACGGTCAATATCATCAATTTCTTTATTATTCTTCTTAACAGTACTGACTATTTTATCAGTAATCTCTGTTATATACGTATGGATAATACGCTCATAAGTTGATCTATCGATTGTGGTGTTTATGTACTGACATGAAATAGCTGCGGTATCGCTTACAGAGAGTTCTATTTTCACTTTTTCTGCGATTTCTTTGAGTTCCAATTCAGAACGGTATCCAGTAGCCCCTTGCTCTATCATATATTTAACAATAGCATTATCAAAATCATCACCACCTAATTTATGATTACCATCAGGTATAAGTGGATTATATTTCGCTTTACCATCTTTACATGTATATTCAAGTACAGTCACATCAAATGTACCACCACCCAGATCGACAACAGTCAAAAGGCTACTTTGGTTACGATTTTGCCCATACATAATGGCAGCCGCAGTTGGTTCGTCAAGAAGCGCTATCGGATTCCATCCAGCATTGATAGCAGCTTCACGAGTAGCATTCCGTTCTCTGAATCCGAAATATGCGGGGACAGTGATAACGACGTCTGTCAATGTATCGTTAAGATATTCTTCAGCTCCTTTCTTTAGATACTTGAGAATTAGACTAGCCGCCATAACAGGAGTTATTTCTTTTCCTGACATATGATAAGTAACATCAGTACCCATATCACGTTTAGTCGATTTAAGAATTTTCTCAGGAGAAAGTGGAATACGCCGTTTTGCTTCATGGCCTACAGTGACTCCGCCATTGTCTTCAAACATGATTACAGAAGGCGTCGTCTCATATCCCTTTATAGGGATTACTTTTGTACGACCATTTTCGTACAAACTTACAGCACTATTTGTAGTGCCTAAGTCAATTCCAATAATTCTTGCCATATTTTTTAATATTATAGATTGAAAATATATTAAATATTAGGTATTGAAACAATTGCTTTCCGATTATAATGATCCGGTGCTATTGAAATGCCAACTTGAAGTACATCTGCAATTAGAGATGAGTTCGTATATAGCTTTCTCGTATGTTCATCAGGTGTAAAAAGGTCAAATACATCACACTTGGCATTGAACATGAATTTGGCATCATCCATCTCATCTACAAAAAGTCCCGGGTATATCAGAATGATATTATAGTCGGCAAATAGTGCCTTCATACGCATAAAGGCATCTTCAATAGTGCAAATATCAAATCCCATGGAAATAAGTTGAGGATGAATCCAATCCACTTGAGCATACAAATACAAACGCGTCAATTTACTAAAACTATCCGTTTTAGCGATTTCTTTAAGAAATCCGGAAGTTAGTCTAGCCGCAAGTTCCTCATCCTTTAAATCATAAATGCTATCAACCCCAAAATAACCTTTAATATCGTTCAAAACATGAGACTCCCATTGTTCATAGTATGACTCAACTCCATTGTCTAATCCAATGCCGGACATCAATGGATTCACTATTCGCTTCATCATTTGCTCAGATGAGACATTAGCAAATGCAGCTCGCAATTCCGAACAAACCACACATAAAGTAGTATCTATTTTAGTTATCAAATATTGTTGTTTACTGATCTGTTCAAAACGCTTTTCAGTTTTATTCAATTGAACTTGAAATTGCATTTGTTGATTTATCAATTTATCTTTTTCAGCACTAACTTCTTTAATTATATTATCTTTTGTGGCTAAATGACCAGTCAATGCCTCAACCTTTCTTACTTGAATACTTTTTTCTTTATTCAGTTTTTGAATCTCGGCAGTTAAGTCTTTAAAATTATGATTAAGATCGAATATCTGCTTTTGAGCTTTTGTGTTCAATTCTCGAAGCTTACTCTTTATATCATCTCGTGCTTTCTCAGCCTCTACTGTTTTTTTCTGCCATTGTGTCGCTCTTTCCTCTGCATCATTTATTTTATCCTGTGTACCTTGCAACTCTGATTGTACTTTCTCTACCTGTTCCTTAAGTGCACCTACATCTTCTTTCTGCAAATTATTTAAATACTCTAATTCTTTAACCTGTGAAACATAATGTTTTTCTTTCTCTTTAAGTTTGAGGATTTCCTCTTTTAAAGCCGACTTTGAGGACGTTTCTTTTCCTAGCCTACCAATTTTGCACACAAATCCTTTTATTTTAGATATTAATCCTCCTTCAGCCTCCTGTTTATGTTTTATTTTGCATGCGAAGAAAATTATTGCCAAAGCACCAAGTGTTCCTCCTATAATCCATTTCCATTCCCAGCACTCCTGTAAAAAACGCAAAATAATATTATCATCCGGCACTTTTTCAATTTGAATAACTTGAGAATTGCCTAATTCATCACAATAATTATAATCATCATGAATAAATTTTGCTTTTATTAGTATCTTATAAGATCCAGCGGATAAATTACTTGGGATAATCCATTTAGTAGAATCAGAACGATCAGATGACAATTCTATTTCTTTAGATAAAGAATCTCTTAGAATCACATGTAGGTCTTCATATTTCCAATTTATATTAGATAGTTTCATTTGTATTTTTATCGTACGAACAGTGGTATCTCTTTGCTGTTTAGAATGATCATCAATCAGCGAAAATCTATGTGCAAAATTTGAACGTAAATACTTCAAATGAAGCTCATTTTGATCATCAAGTGGCTCTATGCGGAAATATTCTTTATTAACCAAAGTTGCAATGATCGGTAGACTATCTTTTTCTAATATAATTTTAGTACTACTATACTGAGCAGTATAGTCATACCCAGTATGTGAGCTAGTCTTTTCGCCATTTTTAGTCACCCAAGACACTACCATCCTGTTAAATTTACATTTCTGTCCTGTCCTCCCAATAACTAATGCAGTCTTTTCAAACTTATTCCCCAATACTAATACTGAATCTCTACCATCTTTACCTTTCAAAACAAATGAATGTTCTATATTGGAAAAGAAGTTGCTTGTTCCTAAATTAATATTCTGCTCTTGTGCAAATAAATTAGTCTCCGGCAAAAAGCCTAAGAAAACACAGAGAATTATCAAAGTTTTATTTTTCATATTCTTCATTATATTAGTTTACATATATGGCCACATACTACGACGAAACGACTCATTATCCTGAATATCAATCACCATCGGAGCAGAAGCTTCGTTTGTGATAATTCCCGCATGGAATACCATTTCGTTATGTTCATTAACAACGATCCGAACTGGTACCTGAACTAAATCGATACGCGGATTCACAACTACAGAACGAGGGCTAAACTCAAACATGACAGAAATCAATTCCCTATTCTCTTCATCCCAATCTTTTGCAGGATCAGTTGAATATGACTGTACAAAATACGCCATTGGACTGCCGGATAGGTTTATCTTTGTTCCCCGAGTACTACCATCCGCACGATATATGTCCGTATCATATTGATAAATAAATACCCCATTCGTAGAATTAAATTCCAAGTTGGGCTCTTTTGTAGGCTTTGTAGTAGGAGACAATAATTCAACGTAAGTTGTTCGTCCATCCGGTTTCGTGTAAATCAGACCGTATGATGCATATATATTTTTATTTATTATCTTTACAGAACTACCTTCACCACAATAGGTAGTTGCAAAACTTAAAGCACCATTAACCACAATCTTTTTAAGATCATCACCTTTAATACGAATTACATAAACATCAGATGAACTATTATTCCAACGATATACAGCCTCCATCAAAGAATGTTCTATTCCTCTAGAAGAATCACCAAACTGCACGCTTCGTCCAGAAAGGACAACAGTATCAATCGGTACATTGCCCTCTTCTTTATTATAAATCGTAAAAAAGTTATCTAATAATCGACCTGTACATTCATTGATGAATTCTTGCACAGCATGATGTTCCCGGAGCTTCTTCAAATCAATCTCAACATCACTAAATGATATATTCTGATCACCTACCAATATTTGTTCTCCATTAAAATCATCACAAATGATTAAATCATCCGTAAACAGCAATGGTTTCACAAAGTTCTTGATAAAATGCTTCAATATTCCAGATAAACGCATCAAATTTGCATCAACAGAAGATTCAATAAGTATTCTCGGAAACTGAGGGTGTGTCTCAATCAATGCAGTAGCCAAAATATAGTCGAGATAGTTCCCAGCTTTATTAAGACCGATTTTAGCTTCAATGTTGACCGTACGTTCACTATCACTATCTTTCTTTATCGAAAGATAGGTGAGATCCAATGTTCCTGCTCCCATGTCATAAACCAATATATGTTCAATGTTATCAAGAATCTTCTGCTTGCACACTTCATCACGGTCTATATTTAGCGAATGCCATTTACTTAAATAATAACTGGCAATAGCATCAGACTCACTAACAAACCATATGTAATCTTTACGTATTTGCGGAAAGTTCTGAATAATTACATTCCGTAAATGATCAACATGCCGAGGAGTATAAGTATTAGGAATTGACAATATAAGTTTATTAACAGGCTCTGATGTAGTACCTATTTCAGGAACAATAAAGTCTAAAAATAAACTACGATAGACTGCTACAAATATCTCATCTACAGATAACGGTTTTTCCGCAAAATTAATCTCCTTCTTATCGGTATTCAGCTGTTTATATTGTAATGAGGAAAAATCAAATGATAGGGGTAACTGTTTATAACCGACCAATGACTTTACATAAGGCAATACAGCGCTACTTCCATAAAACTGTGGTTCGGATGGTGATAACCGTACAAAAGCATTTCGATATTCAGCAGTTTGCAAGACACCGTGATTGTATAAGAGAACATTAGAAGACAAAAATGGAGAACCTTGTTCAAACCTTGGACCTCTTAATTTTTGCGCAAACACTGACAGGAGTGCCTCTGAACGTTGATCTAAGTTCAGAACTTTAGATCCACGGTTGCTACCGTCACCATAAGCAGCAACAGTAGCAGAAGTACCAAAATCTATACACAGCCAATTTGTACCCGGGTCCTTTTCTATTATTTGTTCAATAGTTCCTACAAAGTGCATCAAAATCCCAGAATCAACCCCTGTTCCTTCTATATCCTCAATATAATCAAAATCAATCGTAGTGCTCACAGACACACAATCATCCATATCTAAAACCTTGGAATGAAGGAGAGTATATACCAACTCTATATTTGAACCAGGGGCATTAACAAATTTCATATTATCCTCCAGTTCACCCTGAACTCGTACTTCTACCGCATCGACCAAAGTACTATTCCTTGAAAGTTCCGCCATATTTGACAATTGATGTTTTACAACCAAGTTTCTCACATACACAGCAGCTCCGAGGTTTTCGGACTCATTTTCCGCCAGATTTCCAATTGTCACATGAAACAAATCAGTTGTTCCTGCAAATCGCACTTTCCCCCCTGGTATATACTGGATCCATTTGGCTTTTCCAATATTCAAATGGTCTCCAAGTTTCAGTTCACATCCATTCACCTTTACAGCCAGTTGTGTCAGTTGCCGATCACGAAATACCGTAAATGTTTCAGCCTTTGATTCAATAATGCGATTATTCAAATTTTGGATGGATAACGTAAAACTATATTCTTCAAAATCAGACACAGGATTACAAAGCTGTGTCATGTCAAGATAAATAGGGATTCTTATCTCATTTTGCGCGACGATACTTTTCAGCAACAAAGATTGCTGATCAATTGTTTTTTCCAAAACGGATTGTATCTGATCCGATGCACAGCGAACACCGACACCAACGTCAAAATAGGGATTACTTTCAATTATCTCGGTCAAATCCCCCCACAACGCAAGGTTCTCATTAAACACACGATTAAAACGTAAATCAATCTTAAGATCCAACATCATGGCATAACGCAAGAAGCATTTGTTTTCTACAACAAATTCTCCAATATTAACAATTTGATGTTGATAAGTGATACTAGGATAACTCAGTTCCATCCGATAGGAAGGAACAGGTATAGCCTTTTGCAACATAATCAGAACATCAAACTCTTCATTAACAATAGTATCAGATACCGTTTTTTGTGCATAGACTTTAATTCGAACAGTAAACTGCGTCAAATTTAAATCACTACAATCATGTATTGCTGAATCATCAAGAATAATCAGATAAGGGTTATTATAACTTTTGATACTTAGATTGTTAAGTTGTGCCCCCTCAATGCCCTCCAAGATACCTGTAAAACGAATTCTTACAAGATTTAATGGGTCATAAGTAACACTATCTGGTATTCCTGATATTTCAACCCACATTTTATAGAATGAAAGTTCGATATGCTTCAAATGGCCAAAAAACGATTTCTGTTCTGGAAAATCCAATGATTTAGAAGCAATGATGGTTTCCCCATTTTGCCCTCCGAAATATTTTGTTAATAGCATCATAATTTATATTTTAAATGTACCATTATCTTTATACTCCAAATTATTTTTGACTATTAACAAGACAATAGCTATCGCAATGATTACAAAAACGATTATAAAAATCCAACCCCACACGCTTGCAGCTACATCCTGGTTATCAGTCCAAAAAGAAGCTTTATACAAAACTTGGCTTAAAGGAATAAAGCCCAAGATCTTTGTATCTGATTCAAAAATGACATGAATTTCCCGATTAAGTCCTTTTGCCCCTTGCAATTCAGAACCATCCGGATGAAGCACTGTACGGTTATAAACACCATCCTTCAGTCGTACCCAAGATTTAAGAGACAAATTAATATCAGGAGAGTTTTGTTCTCGCGGCAAATCCAACTCAAATGATTCATATCCATTCAATGTTATAATATCATAATTTAAGAGCTGTACCTCTGTTTTCATCAACTCATAGTTGGGGTTATCATAAGAATGAGACAAACCAAAATTTACACGATAGCCAGACTTCGTTCTTTTAGCCGTAACTTCATGTGGAAAGTCAGCAATTGCTTCAAGTGAGAAATATTGCTGAAGGGGAACAAATTCGTATAGATCCATATACCCACCATCTAGTGTTTTTTCTGCAATCCAACGGCAAAAATAATTATGAGCCACTTTTTCGACAGTTTTAATGATTTCTGATCGTTTTGCCACTGTAAATCCCTCAACATGCTTCAACTCATCATAATAATCATTATTACCATTATACTTAAAATCTGATATAAGAATCAAGTAAGTTCTATTCACATAATTATTATCATCAGCTTTCGCTTGAAAAGCAAGAAAAGAGTAAGGTTTTGCAATACTTGTTACAGAATAGTAGACACCTGAAAATCGGGTATTCTGTACAGAGTTCCATAATAAAGCAATATCCCTCTTATCTGCAAACGGTTTCATTACAAAACATTTTTTCACATAATCATCTATTCTAGATGACTGTTGATTCAAACAATAGTTACCCCAAGACATAACACCTTTTTCTACCCCTTCCTCATTAAGCAAAGAATTAATATACAAAGGAATTAAGTCCTTATTTGCATTACGAACCTCACCTGTCCAGAAATCTTGAATACCGGACCTCATATCTAGAGCAACTATGACGTGAGTCTGCTGTTCCTTAGACTGCTGAGCAAACAAAAAGGAAGTCCAGAAATATAAACCTATAATTATAAGATATGTTGATTTCATTATTAACTCATTTTTAACGTTTCATTAAATATAATATCCGAACCGTCCAATTGACTGTTACGAATACAACCATTCACTTTAACAGTTGTAGAATCTGCTTCCAATTCCAGTTCAATCGGTATTTTTTCTAATGATCTACCATGTGCATAAATAGAGTATTTCGACAAATCAACATCTCCGACATGTAAAATATCCGAATCATTAGTATGTGTTCCATTTCCTTGATAAATAGATAATTTATCTAACAAAACCAAACTACAATCTTCATTATACCTTGTTGGGTAATATACCTGTCTCCCTATTGATGGTGTTACAGAATTTTCTTTAATCATTTGTTCTATTTGATGATTATATTTCTCAACACCTATAGCATGAGGTACTCGAGTAACCACAGAAAAAGCTTTTATAGAAGGACCAAAAGGGTTGATGCCTTCTACAAGAAGAGCCGAATATATCGCCGCACCTTTCGATACATTTAAAAATATATCCTCATCATCACTTTCTAAAAACTCAGCACACGAAAAGGAGTCTTTAAATAATCTCTGTATCAACGGAATTCTAGAAGTACCTCCAACAGGAACAATTGTATCTATGTTGACAGCATGAGTACCGGCTTTGGAAATCAATCGGTCTAAACAGCACTGAATTCTTCCTATTATGCTATTGTTTCCCATAGACATCAACGACTCTAATGTGTCTCGACTGATTTCAGTATCTATAAAAGTTCTTCCCGCAGAAGAAGGTAAATTCGTGACTATCACACTCGCGATATCAGATGACGACAATATCTTCTTTGCCTTTTCTACTTCGTTTAAAAGTAATCCTCTCAGCCTTTTCTGATCACACTTTGATAATGCATGGTAATCAATACCTTCACTCTGAATCACATATTCACAAAGCAAATTATCAATATCATCACCACCTAAATCAGATACACCATCATTGGCCAACACCTCAAACTCCACATTAACACGATTAATAGAAAACCTAACCAATGTCAAATCACACGTCCCTCCTCCGATGTCATAAACCAATAACGTCCTTTCACTGATATTCAATGACTTGTTTTGAAATAAAACATAGATTGCCGCAGCAACTGGTTCTGGCAATAATTCAATTTTCGGAATTAAACCAAAAACCTCTTTAAAAGCAATATTAGCCGCTTCTTTAATGATCTGATTCTGTAACTGCTTAAAATAATATGGCACTGTCAGCGTAACCATTTGAGGCAGCATCTCCAGCTCCGTAGATTTGACTTCTCGTAAAAGTCCTATCAAAATCTCCGATATAATTCTTTTTACATCAAAATTTCGTCCACCGACCTCCACTTCCTCCTCAAGAATCCGTCGTTTTATTGAATGGATTATATTTTCGGGTTCTAAGTTGCGACGATTGTAAGCCAATACCCCACCCTTCAATATTCCTGATTTAGATTCGTGGTATACCAAAGATGGGTACATAAAAGATCCAGTAACAGGTAAGCTATAAACGAAACTTCCCCTTCGATGCAGTTCATCTGCAAAAGACGAAATTACAGAATTAGAAGTTCCAAAATCCAACCCTATAGGAGGATTTAATCTCAATCCTGTGATTGGTTTACTATGTGACGGAAGAATTAACATGAGATAACAAATTAGATCTTACAATATGCTACAACTTTAGTTTTTTCAAGAATAACCTTCGGGCATCCCGGAAGATTTAAATCAAAACCAAGTGCGGTTGCCTCTTGAATGATTCCGGTTTCATATTCTGATTGTGGCTCTGTCGCTACTATATCACAAAATTCTTCCACATCATCATACTTAGTCCCATGTGTTACTTCGTTATGTATCGATACATTAAGAGTTAACAAGTAGTTCATCCATATAGTACGCATTGAACACAACATTTCGCTCCAACGCATCTCTGCAATATCTTCTGTTATAAGTCCGGAAACCTTATTAAGATCACTTCTTATGGCATTCACAAGGCGATATAAATCAGCAAATACATTCTTATATAATAACTTAATCAAACCATCCACCTCATCTTGGAACAGATTCGTATAATCATACAACAGATTATCAATCATAGAATCTTTTCCAGTCAAAACCTTCAATTTATCAATCAATGCCTGAGCAGCATCAATAATACACTGTAGTGCAAAATCATCATCATTTCCAACATCCATACGGTGTACTAAAGAAGACTGAATTTCTTTAATGCTTTCTTCTGAAATATCTTCATCTTTTGTCAATGAGACTAATATCAGTGATTCACTCTCCAAAACAGAAAACACCTCTGCTCTCTTATCATAAAGAGGACCATATTTATCCATTTGCAAAATTTTAAGCAGCAAAGATTTAAGTTTCAATTCAACACCATCCAAATATTTAAAATAGAGAAAAAACTGCTTTGTCTGAGTATTTGCAAGCTTGTTAAACAGAGGATTTGTAAAAACACTGGTTTTGATCCTCCAATAAGGAATATTTAAAGGTAATGGAAAAGAAGTATTCGGTTCAAGTTTATTTAACTGAACTTTAATAGCCATAGGTGTCACACTTTGGGCATCTTCCTCAATTACTTGTTTTAAAATATCTCCCCAACGCTTAGTTTCTTCTGAATCATTAATATGATTTGGCAAACAAATACAATCAAAATATTTCGACAATAATTCTGTCTGTAAAATTGCATTCGAAAATTCTTTGAAAGATTTCTCAAAGTCAAAATTGGCCTTAATAATAGTATCTTTCATATACTGCATTTGATCCTCAAGACGATTAATCAACGAGAATTGTTCTTTATAGAAACACTCTCGCTTTCTCACTTCTTCAAAATCCAATGACATCTTATCTATTTCATCCTTCATATTTTGCAACAAAACCATTTGCTCTTTTGAAAGAGGATTGAGAGATTCTTCATTGGTTTCTTCTATTTGATTCTCAGAAACCATTTCTTGACCAGATTCAACTATTTTTTCTTCCGATGTTGTTACAGAAGCCTCATTAATGTTCGCTTCCGAACCTTCTACCGGAACAGCATTTGGTGTGCGCATCAATATTTCATTCTTATTTTCTTCACTCATAATAAAGTTGTTACATTATTACCACTCTGATAAAAATCCAATGTTTTCTCTACGAAAAGATCTGACCCGTCTTCATTTCCACCTTTGACAGTAATCAAAGCTTTAATTGAAGTCGACTCAGCAATCAACTCAACTTTGATAATTATGTCACTTGGCTTACGACCATGAGCCCAAATCCTGGGAAATTCCACATAGCCGACATTAGCTGTTCCCTGACGTATATCAATCTTATTCAGTTCAACAAACTGCCCATCAGCAGATAAAGATTGCGGTTGATACAATTTAGTTCCCCTAGCCGGAGTCATAACATTCCGTCCTATTATCTGGTCCACCCGACCATTGGACGTAACAACACCAATCGAATGAGCCGTATTCTCAATTATTTCAACACTATCCCATCTGGCAAGATGATTATTCGCGTTATGATTCTTATCCAAGATACTGGCAGCCAATAGAGCTGCACCTCTTGCAACACCTTCACTTATATTACCTTCGAATATCTTATTATCCGAAAACTTTCGGCTAAGAAGTTTCTTGATGCAAGGTATACGACTTGAGCCTCCAATGAGCACAACACGATCAATATCGCTAAGTCTTAGACCAGAAGCGTCAACTGTTTCAGTTATTACATCATCTATTTTAGCGCAGAAGTCAACTTTTAAACCTAAATTTCCCTTAACGCAATCCGTGAATTCACTTTGTTGTATTACTTTATCTAAAGCTTTGGAATCATAAAAAAATGGTGCAACAATCATTGTGTCGTCCGGAGCAACAGACAAAGCACATTTACAACGTGTACTTTCTTTACTAAGTGCTAAAAGTATTCGATCTTTAATACTGCCTTTTTCAGGACAACTGTCAATATCAATACCCTCGGACGCGATAACATACTCCTTTAGAGATTCATCAAAGTCTTCACCGCCTAAGCGGGCATCCCCTCCGGTAGAAAGTACTTTAAATTTAACTGTTCTTTTATCTAGATCATTTAGTATGTGGAATACCGTAACGTCAAATGTCCCACCTCCCAAATCGAAAATCAGAACCTTGGCATCTTTTATGTCATTAGGATGCTCAAAAACGTAATCTAAACCTGCTGCAACCGGCTCTGGAATCAATCTTAAAAATATTTTATCCGAATAGCCGGGCCTCCCTTTATATAAACTATCCAAGGCTAGACGAACCGCCTCAACAGTATGCTGATTCTGTACTTCAGTAAAATAATAAGGCACAGATACAACTAACCCTTCCGGAACGAATGTTTTAGGAGATTCTACGTCCTCTGCCACTTTTAGTAATTCACGAAGTATTATAGAAGACAACTCAACAGGGGTTGTGGAAAAATCCCCTCTTCGTATGGTCGCATTTTGGTCCATTCCACGCTTAAAAGCAGAGAAATACATATCCGGCAATAATGCACCCTTATTCAAAGCAGCCTGCCCAACAATGTATTTTGTTCTGTCATTCACATCTTGCATAAACACCTTAGATGCCATCGTATATCCACCTTCCAAGGGTACATGATAAACATTAGCACCAACGTGTCCGGGAGTATTTTCCCATTTTGCAATTGCACTATATGTCGTGCCCAAATCTATACCAATAGGTACACCCATTTCTTTATTTTTAAGTTAATACTTCCAATTGATTTCTACCGCCTCTCCATTCTCTAATTGAGCTTCCACAACTACTGTATTATCATCAAATACCGTCATCGTCGTTTCTATTTTCAATGTACCACGTGGGACTCTGGGAATACGCATTTCATATTCACCAATCCATGTAAATAAAGGAGTTTCTTCTTCATCCTGTTGATGAACATACGCAGAAGAGACATGTGCTCCATTTTCAAGAGTAGTAATCTCTATCGCCTCCTGAGTAATCCAGCCGGTAATGGTCGCCGAACCACTTTCATTGGAGTTTGTAAACGTTGTTTTGAACGAGAGTGAATGTGTTTCTTTAGGGATTTCGGTTCCCTTGATCAGCATCGGAGCAAAAATACCATTCTCTATCTCAATACCATAATGATGAGATAACTTCCGAATAATCTCAGGTCCCTCCCCCGGCAGTGCAGCTCCATAATAAGCAGCACCTTGAGATACAATAGTATCCATATTATCCGATTGAAAAGGTTCCTTTCCCAAACCTGCTACAATAGAATCTTTAACCCAAGGTCCCTTGCTTGAACCACCAACCAAAATGATCCGATCAATATCATCAATTGTGATATTAGCTTGTTTTATCGCTTCTTTGGCACATGCGATAGATTTATCCAAAAGGGGAGTAATCGCTTTTATAAATTCATCTTTTGACACGATAAAATCTCCATTATAATCATTATCTCCTATCGGCATATGGTTTATAGAGAAATTTATTTCTGTTTCCCCTAAAGAAAAATCTATTTTCTTTTCTTCGGCCAATTCCTTAAGCATCGCTTTAGCTTCAACAGTTTTAGGATCAGTCAAAACATTGATACCACTTTCCGCTTCAATATGTTGTGCTACGATTTTTGCCAGAGCCCAATCTAAATCATCCCCACCCAACTGAGCAATGCCTTTTGTCGACAACACATTAAAATCAGGAAGTTCTCCAACCTTAGATACAATATTTAAAATCGTTACATCAAAAGTTCCACCACCAAAATCATATACTAGAATATTCTGCTCTTTTTTCTTCTCGGGGTCAAAGAAGCCCATCTTTAAACCATAAGACAAAGCAGCAGCTGTTGGTTCTTCCAACAAATAAATACCTGATGCACGACCATTATCAGTACGAATTAAATCCCCATTATCATTGGTCTCACCGAATCCCGCTAATTCCGCAGCTTCTAATACATGTTGCTTATAAATAGCTCCGGAATTAGCAGGCACACATATAACCACACGTTCAAAATTGCCATCACAATATGAAGAATTATGAGCTTTATCACGCAACTCTTCAAGGATTTTAGCTGCAATATCTACAGGAGAAAGCTGCTCTGTCTCAATATTGAATTTATCTCGCATAAAAGGATCATCTTTCCAGTCTTCACTTTTCATCAAAGATTTGGTTGAAGAAAACACTTCATTTGGTTTCAGTATAATATGACGTTTAGCAATACTACCAACCTTTACTTCATCTAATTTTCTTCCGACGAAGCGTACCACAGAAGGCATAGAAAGATTCCCGGCCCCATCTATCGGAATCACAGGCAGTGATCCTTTCTCATAAATAGATACACTCGAATTGGTTGTTCCAAGATCTATACCTAATATTTTTCTTGACTTTCTTACTATCATTTCAGATTCCCTTTCTATATATATTTTTTAGTAATTCCAATCTGCAGTTACCGGAGTGCCATTCTCTAATTTGGCAGAAATAGCAATTCGATTATCATTAAAAACAGTTAATGTTACTTCGATATTAAGAGAATGTGCTGCTGCTTTCTCAAATGACAATACAAACTCTCCTATATAATTGAAATATTTCTCTCCATTCTCTTCTTTATGGACAGAGACAGAAGATGTTTTCTTTCCATTAGTATCAACTTTTATATCAACATCTTTTTGCGTTGACCACCCAATGATAAACACTTGCCCACTGTCATCCGGATTGGTGAAACGAGCCATATATGAATACTCCTTATGATCTTCGTCAAATTTAAGCCCTTTTTCAATCATAGGAGAAAAATAGCCACCATTTACCTCAATTCCTATATGATGAGTCGTTACATTATTAATAATACTATCAGAAGGTGTAGGCTTAATGACGGAAGGTACTCCCACCTCTGATTGATTCGGGTCACCTATCGGTGGTGGAAAATCGCCCGTGGCATATCCCCCGAATATAGCGGCTCCTTGAGATACTATAGTATCAACATTATCTGCAACATAAGCCTCTTTAAAGCGTTTTGAAATAGCATCTTTTACCCAACATCCCTTGCTTGACCCACCGACCAACACTATCCGGTCAATATCATCAATTGACAAATTGGCTTCTTTCAAAGATTCTTCGACACAATCCAAGCTCTTATCAATAATCGGTGTAATAGCCTGCATAAACTGTTCTCTTGTAATCGTACAATCCAAATTGCAAGGCACTTCAGCATCTTTGTCTTCAATAAGATTCAGATGTTCAAACAGAACTTGTTCTACTGAAGGATTGGAAAACTCTATCTTATTATTCTCCGCCAACTCTTTTAGAACAGCTTGCGCCTCATAAATAAATTTCGGACGATTACCTTTATTATCTTTTCGCGGATCTAATAAATCAATACCCGTCTCTTGATAGAATTGCTCCGCAACAATCTTCATCAAAGCATAATCAATATCATCCCCACCCAGCTTGGCTATACCGCGAGTATTTAACACTGAGAATTTTGGTTGGACTCCCCTCTCCGACACAATATGAAGAATCGTAACATCGAAAGTTCCTCCACCAAAATCATAAACCAGAATATTTGCCTCTTTCGACTTTTCTATTTCAAAATACCCGGATTTAAAACCATAAGCCAGAGCTGCCGCCGTTGGCTCCGGTAAAATGATAATCCCCACAGGAGTGCCATTCGCCTCTGTTTCAAGTTCATTTGTTTGAGGATTACGCACGCCAAAACCTGCCGCTAATGCAGCCTCCACTATTTGCTTCTTATATATCGCTGTGGAATTCGCAGGAACGCAAAGAACTATTTTATCAAAATTCCCATCCTTCCCATACTCAGAGTTCTGGGCATGATCACGTAGAGCTTGAAGTATATGCGTAGCAATGTCAGTTGGAGTAATAGTTTTATCCTCAAAAGTAAATTTGTTTTTTATATCCTCATTCTGTGACCAACCGTCACTTTGCATTAACGATTTAATAGAACTAAACACTTCATTAGGTTTGATAATAATATATCTTTTGGCTGCGCTACCTACTACAGCAGCATCTAATTTCCGATCGGGAAAGCGCACAACAGAAGGAATCGTTTTCTTATCAATACCTTCCACGTCTAAGACCTTGATAGCACCATTTACACAAATTGAGACACATGAGTTTGTTGTACCAAGGTCAACACCTAAATAGTGAGAATTCGAAATAGGGACAATTGGAGTCATATAATTTTAGTTTAAGTTGTTAAACAAATCTTCTAAATCAGACGTTTTTCTTTGTTCTTGCACGTAATTAGCATATGCACCGGAATTTATCCAGTTCAGTAATTCAGCAGCCCTCATAACCGTCCACGGATGTGAAGCATCTGCAATTGATATAAACTTTATAACTTTATTCAATGCTTCATAATCTAATTGTTTGAAAGCAGTAGCCTGTTGGATGAAAGTCTGATAGTTCATCTCATTATATTGTTTGATCGGCATACCTGCCATTTTCATAAATGCCCTGATCGTTGCATCCTTATTCTGACAACATAACAACCCTGCACGGTCAGCAGTAAACTCAGACATACGATCCCAATAAAACAAAGCATACTGTAATGGAGCAGCAGCAATACTTCCGAATGGGATAGAATCAATAATGTAATTTATCACTTGCCCCATCATATGATAAAGCATATGATTACTCTTTACATGTCCGCATTCATGACCAATTACAAACATTATTTCATCATCATCGCAAAGATCTATGAGCCCGGAATTTAATATTATAATAGGATTTTCAGCTCCCACAGTACAAGCATTAATATCATATCCCCATTGAATATATAAGTCCGGCACCTTTTTCATATCCAATATCTCACAAGCATACTGCAAATACTCATAAATTTTAGGATAATTATCTTTTGTCACCTTCAAGTTACTACCAGTATACTGAACTGTGTATACTTTCTCTATCATATGTTTGGCTATGAAATTACCAACCATACTCAATCCCGGGGTAGCTTTTAAAGCCTTCAATGCTTTTTGATCGAAGGGATGCTCATATTGGGAATGATCTAAACCTGTGAGAATTTTCTTGTTCCTAATCATATCTTATTTATTTCTTATTCTTTATCAAAAACCCCGATTAATGTTCTTCTTTATCTCCGCAGCCACAAAATGATTATAATATATTTCCAGTTCCGAGATGCGCTTGGCATAAACAGGATGAATATTACTCAATTCATAATATTCCATCAACATACCAGTCTTTTTCATATAGTTTTTATTTATACGATAAAAGAGTCGCTTTATAACATTGATATCTTTACAGCATAATAAACCGGCTCTGTCTGCTGTGTATTCAGCACAACGATGCCACAGATTTAATGGCACATCAATCATATCTGAAATTATCGGACCTAAAACCTCAGAAGAGTTATTTAAGTTATCCAGAAATCCCTTTACTATGTGACAAATCATATTTTTCTGAAGAATGTGTCCCAATTCATGTCCTATCATAAACTTCAACTCATCATCAGTGAGACAAGCCACCGATTTTTTACTAAGCAAAATAACAGGTGATTTATCCGTTCCGACACTCAATGCATTAATGCCCTTCAGTTGATTCGTCACCATTATCTCCGGATAGTTAGTAACATTCAGTGATTGATAGCATTCTTGCACAATCAAAAATAAATATGGATAATTCATCTCAGTAACTTTCTGACTATTTAACCGAATCTTATCTATCCGGTTCTTATAATATCGATCAACAACAAGATGCAAGCTCTTACGCACAAAGGAGTTGGACATAATAACATTAATATAATTATCACATGGATAAGCGTAAGGCAGAACCTTTTTCTTTTCATTTATAGAAGGCTCAATATTACGCTTTGAATAACCCCAATCAATCGTCAATTCTTTTAATCTTATTATTTTTTGTTCTAATATAGCCATTCTAGTGATTGTTTATTTCCCTTAACATTTGTTTCAATCGACTTTGAACAAACCGACTACCTTGCATAGCCTCTATTCGATCCACATCAGAAGGTTGATTCATGTTTTGTTTTGGTGCAAATGCAGCAGCAGATAATGAAATATCAGAAAACGACACATCAATTTCAGTTGAAGACTTTTCAGCCTCTTTACTCCATTCACCAAGGTAATCATTTGCATCATCATCCATCAAAAACAAAATATTCTCCATTTCCTCTGGATGCAGACATAAATACCGTCTCACTTCACGCCGTTCTTCTAACGTCGTTTTTCCCTCCACATAACGAGCAATCAATTCATCACTTAGTTTCATAAACATTCTTTTTTCAATTCATTCATAATAGTTGAAACTTCTTTCAAGACGCGCGACTTTCTTGTGTATATATACCCTACAGTAGGAATTACTTCTTTTACACTACCATCAGATGTATTTGGTACTTTTCGTATTTTTATCTGCCCTCTCTTTCTCCATTTCTCAGCCAACATCTGAGATAGCTCTTTAGGAGAATATCCTTCCAACTCTTTCAACAGAATAAATCTGTCATCTTCATCCTCTAAACAAGAGATAGCTTCAAGCAATAGTACTGCATCCAACGGATCATAATCAGGCTCCGATTCCGGCAAATCCATGACGTCTTTCATATCCGACACATTTATACTGACGGTTTTCTCTTGAAAACCTATCAATTCAGCACGTTTTTCTTGAAATAAATTTGAAGCAACCCTACAAGTCCAAGTTTCTAATTTAGATTTAAATTGAAAAGATCTCAATACTTTCCATCCTCTATCATCACCTTTTAAATGTATATACAATTCATCTATAAGATCATCCAGATAATACAAAGTCCTGTAATACCGATATGCCAGAAAGCAAAATCGATTATAATATTTTTCATATAATAAGAAAGTAAGCACTTCCTCATTACCTTTCTCAACGACCAAAGAAATAATCTCCTGATCCGAAAGTTTGTCGTATTTGTCTTTCATATACATCTTAGTACTCTTCCATTCAAAAGTATTGACGTATTGCATTTTTGCGGAAGGGTCTAGATATAAGAAAAGCGTAGACCCAATCGCCATCCGTCCCCAGGTATCGCCAAACACCCACTGCACAAATGAACAAATTCGTCTACGCTCCTAAAATTATAAGAAGAGTCATAGTACTTCTTCCACTTCTTACAAAATGGAAAAAGCCCTTAGATATACAGGTTATAATAATAGCAGTTACGATCGTTTTACTTCATCCTGGCAGTTCTTAAAATTGGCGATTTCAGGGAACCGGAATTAGCTTACGCTCAATAACTAATATTTCATTTTAATAAAAGATAAGTCACTTTAGACTCATCATCTGCAAAGATAAAGGGAAAAAAGAATTATGCAAATAAATTCGCCATTTATCTAAATAAAATAAAAAAGCAGCACGATAATCGATAGTTACTTTTAACGAAAACGATATACCATGCTGCTAAGATTTGTCCTAGCGCAATCTTAAAATTTGGCGATTTTAGGGGACTAGGACAAATATCTTTCTTTATTTTCCATCCACTATATCGTTACAGATTTTCAAATGTAGGGATTTATGTTATAGAAAAAAAGTACAAAAAGGTATATTTGTGTCTAAACAGGCAAAAAGCAAGATTATTACTTCGATAAACATGTTTATTGCAGTGTTTTTTTATTTTCAATCTTTCTACAACAAGACTATCATATATATCAAAAATTGCTTTTTAATCTTTCATCTTTCACCAACATCCACTAATCCACTTATTCATAGTACTTTTAACTGGTGAAAGATCCCTTTTCTATCTTTCACCTCATCTTTCATCTTTCACCGCATCTTTCACCTCACATCGTATCATTTCACACCAGTCCTATATTACTTGTCTCCAAAAGTATTAGTAGGTAAGTTCCAGTCTATTAGACATAAACTTCCGTTCCTCTAACAACAAACTTCCTCTTTATCAGAAGTAAACTATAAATGCAGGTTCTGTTTTTATAAATGAAAGCTTCATTTATAAAATCAAAGCTTTTATTTTTATAAACGAAAGTTGCATTTATAGATTGCTCCTAGTCAAAAACAACTTATCTATTAGAAGAAAGGAACTTTGCTAAAGGAAGAGTAGAACTTTACTATTAATAGATGACACTAGAAGTAGCAGACAACAACCTCATATAAAGAATATAACCTATATATTTGGAGAGGTAAACAATAAAACATACCTTTACCACGCTTTTATAAGAACGACATAAACAATAACAAATTTATCATGAAAATTACTTTGATGCGGGATAACGATGGGGCAACAACCATGCGGACGTTAGATATAAACCTACAAATAGAGGCGATGAAGCATGAAACGAAAGCCCAGCCGGTTACTAATCTACGCACGAGCATACGTTACGCATCACCGGACTACAGGCTGGACGAAGCCAAGAAACTAGCCAAAGTAATCCCGGCAGCAACTTTCCGGAAAACGGTCAATGGAATACAGATGACCGGATACAACGGAATCATCCAAATAGAAATAAACCATCTGGCAAACCGCGCAGAAGTGAACCGGGTGAAGCAGGAAGCGGCAGAACTTTCACAAACTTTCCTTGCCTTCATGGGCTCCGGCGGGCATTCCGTAAAAATATGGATAAGATTCACACGTCCGGACCAATCACTCCCTCAGAAGCGGGAAGAAGCTGAGATCTTTCAGGCACATGCGTACCGAAAAGCGTTCAGCCTCTATCAGCCTGCACTCTCCTACCCCATTGAACTGAAAAATCCGACACCGGAACAATTCTGTCGGCAAACGTATGATCCGGAACTTTATTACAACCCCGATTCTACCATCATTTATATGCGCCAGCCACTGGAAATGCCTTCAGATACGACTTACAAGGAAACAGTGCAGGCAGAAACATCCCCATTCAAACGACTGATACCGGGATACGACAGTTTCGATACGCTCTCGGCACTCTTCGAAGCAGCTCTGAATAAAGCATACCGATCATTAAGCGAACTTCAGCCGCGTGTGCACACTCGCTCTAATGAGGATTTGAAGCCTTTACTGGTTCAAGTAGCCAGGAATTGCTTTCAGGCAGGTATACCGGAGGAAGAAACCGCTCGCTGGGCAATCGCTCATTTCTATACCCAAAGGAAGGAATACCTCGTTCGCCAAACGGTACAGAATGTATATACAAGTGAGAAAGGCTTCGGAAAGAAATCTTCCTTGACAGCAGAGCAGGAACTGGAATTCCGAACAGGGGAATTTATGCAGCGACGGTACGAGTTCCGATACAATACAATGACGACGGTAACGGAGTATCGGGAACGAAATACGTTTTGCTTCTGTTTTCGTCCTTTAAGCAGCCGCATCCGGAACAGCATTGCCATGAATGCAAGACTGGAAGGACTCAATCTTTGGGACAGGGATGTAATCCGCTATCTAGATTCGGATCGCGTCCCGGTTTTCAATCCTGTCGAAGACTTCCTTTTCGGATTGGATATTCACTGGGACGGACACGACCGAATACGTGAACTGGCATCCCGGATACCTTGCAACAATCCTCACTGGCCCGATTTGTTTTATCGTTGGTTCCTGAATATGGTGGCACATTGGCGGCAGATAGACCGGAAATATGCAAACTGCACAGTTCCGCTACTTGTCGGTCCGCAGGCATACAGAAAATCTACTTTTTGCCGGAGTCTGATTCCACCCGAATTGCAGGCATACTATACCGACCGAATTGATTTCAGTAACAAACGGGATGCAGAGTTGTCTCTCAATCGTTTCCTGCTTATCAATATGGACGAATTTGATCAGAACAAGGCAAATCAACAGGCATTTCTGAAACATATTCTCCAAAAACCGATTGTCAACATCCGACGACCACGCGGTACAGCTACTCAAGAGATGCGTCGGTACGCTTCTTTCATCGGAACCAGTAATCATAAAGATTTGCTGACCGATACTTCCGGCAGCCGACGCTATATTGTCATCAATGTGACAGGACCGATTGATTGCTCTCCTATTGATTATGAACAACTTTATACACAAGCCATACATGATTTGTACAAAGGAGAACGATACTGGTTCGATACGGAAGACGAAAAAATCATCACTGAAAACAATCAGGAATTTCAAGTCATGCCAGTTGCAGAGCAATTATTCCATGAATATTTCCGGGCTGCAAAAGAGGAAGAAGAGGAATATGAGCAACTTCTTGCCATCGAAATACTGGAGCAAGTACAACATGACAGCAAGATTCGTGTATCTGTCTGCAGTATTGTTGAATTCGGAAGAATCCTACAAAAGAATAAAGTGCCTTGCGTGCATACCAAACGTGGCAATTTCTATAAAGTTGTTCGGATAAAGCCGGGAAGAAGATAAATGAATACGGGGGAGGCTGGCTAAAAGGGCGGTAGCACCTCAAGCCTCCTCCTTCGGGAAGAGGAGATTGGAGATAGAATCGACCTTTTAGTCAGCCACATTCGCTTCATTAGTTTCCTTCACTTTCTTCCCGCCAATAATATTCAGAATAATGTTCATAGCCCCCTTTCCCACGAAAGAAGTACCGACTACGACAACTTTGGGCAAAGATTTCAGTGCCTCTTTCACGGCTGCACGCTTGGCTTTTCTTTTAGCTTTGATTCCATTTAACGAATTCATTCCATCTATCAGATAGTTACGCGTCACGTAACCGATACGTAAAGTCATCAGCGAATTCACGATGCCATCGCATATCGAACCGATGACTACTCCCGGAATTTTCACGTTAGACAGAATGCTCAAAAAGCCGGTATCTCCTGAAACTGTATCTCCTATGTCGTCCAAATCCACATCCACATCGGCACCATCGGCGGCAGCATCGGAAACGTCGATATCGGACGCTGCATCCGAAGACTGGTCTGCCAATGAACCGAAGGGGGCAACCGAACCCATATCTCTAAAGACCTCCGATGCGACGAAAGTCATTAATGAAGTAACCAGAATATTGACATACTGCCGGAACAACTGTTGCCTTGTAGGTCGGAAGCCGGAAGCAACAATCACATCCTCTATCATTTTATAATTCATATAAAGCACGGATACCGTGTCCAGCTTTCCATTCTGCGAAATAGCCGTAATCATAAAGACAGATTTTGCCCATTCTATAATACGACGATTGATACCGATGATACGAACCGAATACATATCCTCTATACGCGGACCTGAAGTTTCTTTCAGTTCTCCCCCTTCAATGCGCAATTTCAACTCTTTGCTTATGATTTGCACCAGTTCTTCCTTACTCGTTGCATAGCGTTCCAAATCTTCACGCAATCTTTGCTGATGCAGTTTTCTCAACTCGGGACAGGACTTATCTTTAGGTATATAATTGCAGTTATCCGCCAGTTTATGTCCAAACGCAACAAGTTGTGCAGTATTCCACTCCCCATCAATAGACAAAGCCGGAAACTGCGGAGCACGATGCACCCGAACGACCGGATGTATAACGACGGCATAAAATACAACCAGAATCAAGGTGTAAAAAGCATACTCTGCCCACGCAACCTGCGATAAGGAGGCTATTTTCTCACCAATAATAATGATGTTACCCAACAATAAAATCACAAAAGAGCCCAAAAACAGGAGTGTGATAATTAATAAATTTCGTTTCATTGGCTTATTCTTATCTTATTGAATCCTTAAAACTCTGAACTTGTGCATTTATTGACCGAAGCAACGCATCCTTCCTGTCAAATTCTTCTTTATCAGACACCAGCGCATTCAGATACATTGTTTTTTGTTGTTCCAAAAAATCAATGATACTTTGTTTGCGTACAGGCACATACTGATCGTAAAGGTCATTAGCCGCCTTATATATACTCTTACCGACAGTCAGCTGAAGATATCCTTTGATCGTTTTTCCGGTATGCGTATGATCGATTCCAGTGATACATTCCATCGCTTTTCTCAGGAAACTCTGAATTTCCATTGTCGAATAAGTCCCGAACGGATTGGGTATTCCGATATGCGGAACAGTCGGATTATTAATATTCTTCACATCAAAAGCTCCCTGCAAATCAAAATCGACCGCCGGAAAGTCTGTCACTTGTGGCACTGAGTCAAAAGGTACACAACCTTTTTGCTTCAGAAAAGTATTCATCTTCTCTATAAAAGCCACATCATCTTTCAAGTTAGAGAGTTTCCGCAAATACTGCCGGGCCAGGCTATGTTCATGGGAATCAAGGAATTTACTTTTTATCGCCGCTGACGAATCAGTCATAAACTTTGTAACAAGGCTGCGTGTCGCATCTTTCCCCTTCGCTCCACCGGCAAATGCGGAATTACATCCGGAATCATAATACTCCCTAACGATTTCAGTAAACTCTTTCAAATCATCATCAATATAGACTTGCACCATTTTTCTAAAATCGCTCCCATCGTAACTAAGTTCACTCGCCTGACGGAGTAACTCGTCAAACGAAGTTGCCGCAGCCTGATATTCTATATCGATTGCTTCCTGTTGACCAATTGATTCTCCAACTAAATTATCCAGTTTTTCCAACTGATTCAGCGTTCTTCCGATTACGCTTCTCAGACGTATATCAGTACTATTGGAGATCACCTTGCCATACAAATCCTTCTCAAATCTCTGAAATTTCGCAGCTTCTTCCTGAAGATCCTCCATTCCCTCATAGCTGGCAGCATCCGCCACTTTTCCCAAGTTCAAACTATATATATTCTCCTTCAACTGGAAGTTACGTCTGCCCATTTCATTCTCGGCAAATTCTACCTGTGCCTTAATTACAGCCTGCTTCTCCTCTTCCGAATGCCAGTAAGCCGCTTCAAACACATTATGTAGAAGACAAACCGGAACTTTCGGATTATTCTCCTGCAGCAACTTCAGAAAACGATTGGAAACCTTCGATATAGCAGAATTTGAACTTTGCACAAATATCACGAAATCTGCCCTTTGAGAGATCGTTTCATAAATAGGATTATCCAAATTCGCATACCCGCCATCCAGCCCGGGCATATCCACCAGAAATATATTATCTTTCAAAAGCTCCCCACCGGAAGTTGTTATGGATGTCACCAGCGTATGATCTGTATTTATCACGCTTTCTTCCAAAGCTAACGAAACACACTCCTCCAGATTAGTATCATTCAATTCTTTCTTTTCAATGCTTATCTCGGAAATGTTTTCCAGTTTTTCAAATCCGCGCAGGCTATCAATAACCGAATCAAACTGTTCTACCTTTCTGGCTTTATCAGCAACAGAAAAAATACGGGTAATGGATTCCTCCTGTCCTTTTGAAATAATGGACGGACGCACCGTACACTCCAAGAAATGAGTGGGGCTGACGTGAGCATGTGCTATGAGATTTACTAAAGTAGATTTTCCCGATTTCACGGGTCCAACCACTAATATAAGAAAAGATCCTCCGTCAAACTCAGAAACACGATTGTTTAGTTTCTGAGTTGATTTACAAACAGCCTCCAAATCTTTTATTTCCCTTACTGACTCCAGAGTTGACATCAGTTCCTTAGATCTGCTCTTCAGTATATTCAAGAATATCTTAAGCTCCGACGAAGACATTGTTTCCACTCTTTCTTCTATAAATTTGTATTTACCCATAAACGAGATTTAAATAATGGTACAACCGACTATTCACATGTCATTATAATAATGATGATAAAGTTAGCAGTTTGTCGGGAAATAAAAAATGTATAGAGCACAAAGATTGCATAATAATTGAAAGTTCGTCAAAGTTTTATGGATTCAAGTTCAATTTATCAACAAAAAGTTTCTTCATATCCCCAAAAAACAAGATGTTAAAAACCGAAAAAGCATGCAGTCTTTTCGGTTTCTATTCATCATATTAAAATAATACACGCACATGGATATAAAAGAACTTGTAGATTTATGTAAAAAAGGGAATGAGCAGGCATTAAGTCTACTTTATAAAACCTATTCGAAAAAGATGATGAGAATATGCCTTCATTATATACCTGATAAACAAATCGCACAAGATCTCCTACACGACGGATTCATTGTCATTTTCACTTCGATTGAGACATTACGTACCCCCGAAAAACTGGAAAGCTGGATGGGAATAATTATGAAGAATATTTCATTAAGGTATCTCAACCAAAAGAGTACAAACTCTGCAATTCCCTTATCTGATATCCCTGAAAACGAGGAGCCTATTGACAATTCGCTATCATCTGATTCTATTCCTTATGATAAAATAACAGAAATGGTAGAGAAATTGCCAGAAGGATACAGCAAAATCTTCAAGTTAGTTGTATTGGAGGGATTATCTCACAAGGAAATAGGTAAACTGTTGAATATAGCTCCCCACTCCTCCTCTTCTCAATTATTCAGGGCAAAAGTCTTACTTAAAAAGATGATTTCTGATTACAGGCTGATTCTTATACTAGTGATTTTATTTTTTTTCCCAACGATACACGACTATCTATACTGGAAAAGAAAAGAGACTAAAGATAATCATTGGTCTAACAATGTCATTCGGAAAGTGAAATTAGATAAGAAAGAAGAAAATGAGAGCATTACCTCTTCCGGACATATCTCTCACTACAAAGAAGCCCCCCCTTTTAATACTACTTTAGCAAACCTCCCCCGGTTAGCATTAGACACAAGTGCAACAGGATTATCTACCACTTCTGAAATAAAAGACTCAGTAGAGAAACAGCCTGTTGCCAAACCATCTTTTATATGGGAGCATGCAGAGAAAATTATTACATTCTCATATTCAAGCCAAGAATTCACTTCACTCCCCAAAAAGAAAATAGGGAAATGGAAAATGATGTTGGCAGGGTCAGTCGGACCACAACTGGCACAAAACCTATACAAGTTGATGACAACACCACACTCTGACGGTTTGGAAAGCGGTCTCCCCCAGCAAGTCAATACTTGGGAAGAATATTATGACTATTTAAACACCCGCAATCAGGAAGGAACCTTAGGAGACTCGCTTACGCTAATGACAATTGCCAAGAACAACAGTGGAAGAATTATAGAACATCAACACCATGATAACCCCATCACTATCGGACTAGCATTGAACAAAAAGTTGAATAACCACTGGAGTATAGAAACCGGATTACAATATATTCATTTAAAATCAGAGTTCACCACAGGAAAGGAATATCGGATTCAGGAAACCCAGAAGCTCCATTACATAGGTATTCCTCTCCGTATTTCCTACCGTTTTGGGAATTATAAACAATTCTCATTTTACTCAACAGCCGGTTTACAAATGGAAATCCCGATAAAAGGAACTCTGCATACTTCTCATGTCACAGATAGTGTCCCCATTAATTTGGGTTACCAGTCATTAGATGTACCTTTGCAATGGTCAATCAATGCGAGTACAGGTGTACAATACCACTTTACACCTCACACCAGCATCTATATAGAGCCAACCATTAATTACTATATTCCCGATGGAAGTTCATTGCGCACAATCCGAAAAGAACATCCGGTTACGTTCTCTGTTCCTGTAGGCATTCGTTTCTCTTGGTAAAAAAATCATTCTGCCATGCAGTCTTCCGGCTGATAGTTTATCATAACTATAGAACAGTTAGAAACAATAGACAAATCTGATGCAGAAACGACATACAAACCGTGAACGTTATTTTGAGGAACAAGCTCAGACTACGAGAAATTATTATATTCCTTATATTAAAGAATATACTGGAAATCTGCCAAACAAAGTATTGGAAGTAGGGTGTGGCGAAGGAGGGAATCTGCTTCCCTTTGCCGAGCTAGGTTGTGATGTCATTGGAATTGATATTGCCGCATCCCGAATTGAACAGGCACAAAACTTCTTCATCACTAAAAGGCAAAAAGGAACTTTCATCGCTTCTGATATCTTCTTATTAGAAGATTTACAGAAACATTTCCCGCTTATTCTCATACATGATGTAATAGAACATATCGACAACAAGGAGCAATTTCTGCGCAACTTAAAAAAATATCTATCGCCTAACGGAATGATCTTCATTGCTTTTCCAGCCTGGCAAATGCCATTCGGCGGACATCAGCAGATTGCAAGAAGTAAGATTATCTCTCATATGCCATTTATACATTTACTACCTCGTATTTTGTATAAATGGATATTGGAATTATTCAGCGAACAAGAAAGTACAGTCAAAGAGTTATTAACTATCAAATACACCCGATGTACAATAGAAATGTTTCGAAGAGTAGTAAAACAGACTGATTATCAAATCGTCAATGAACAGTTATACTTTATTAACCCACACTACAAAATTAAATTTGGACTAACCCCTCACAAATTAAACAAAACAATAGCATGTATACCTTTCATTAGAAATGTATTCAGTACAAGTTGTTTCTATTTAATAAGACCAACATAGCATTTTATTTCATTATTTACATTAATATTCAGGAAGTTATCAACAAGCTAACTATAAAAGACAAACAGCATCATCAATCATACAAAGCACACAAAAGTCATATTTTGTTCTTTATTGAACAGTATTTTTCCAAAACTATAAAAGGGCTGCGTTAAATTTGCATCTGAAAAAGTACGTTAACATTTTAAATTCTAAAAAGCATGCATTTATCTAACACATTGCCCCATAATAATCGTATAGAAATAGCTGATGTGCTACGTGGGTTCGCTGTAATGGGAATTACACTTATCCATTTTATCGAACGGTTTAGCCTCAATAGCTTTCCGGAAGAGACCTGTAACTTTCTGATATTTACGGATAGGGTAATTTGGGATAGTGTATTTTTCACCTTTTCCGGTAAGGCATACTGCATCTTTGCATTGCTTTTTGGATTTAGTTTTTTTATTCAAGACAATTCACAAAAACTTAAAGGGAAAGATTTTCGTGGGCGGTTTGCCTGGCGGTTAGTATTACTTCTTTTTATAGCTTGTATTAATTCGGCTTTATTTCCGGGTGAAATATTGGTACTCTACGCCTTGCTTGGTTATGTACTGATCGCAGTCTGCCGACTCTCTACCCGAACAGTCACGATCATAGCAGTCATTCTTCTACTTCAACCTATTGAATTGGGACAAATAATTTATGCACTTATCAACCCCGACTATGTTATTAATGCTGATCTTGATGCTCCATACTGGGAGTTAGTCAATACAGCTCAGAAAGAAGATTCTTTCCTCGAAATGTGCAAAACTGCCATATGGACGGGTAATGTTGCCAACATGGGTTGGATGCTATTACACGGAAGAGTTACTCAAACCGCCGGTCTGTTTATGGTAGGTATGATAATTGGGCGTAGCAACGCGTTTCTCTATTCAGAAAAGAATATAAAAATCTGGATTAAAGTATTCATCATAGCCGTTACCGCCTTTTTCCCCATTTATGGTTTGATAAATATACTCCCCGACTTTATAAGTCGCGAAGCACTACTTGTACCTTCTGTCCTTCTATGCAAGTCACTGTCAAATATTGCATTTACAGGAATCATGTTTGCAGGTATCATACTGGTTTATTACCTGACAACCCTTAAGAATGTTCTTCATAAATTTGCACCTTATGGACGCATGAGCTTGACCAACTACCTGTCACAATCTTTAATCGGAGGATTCTTGTTTTACAACTGGGGATTAGGACTTTATCTGCATACAGGCATTACAGCGTGTATCCTTATTGGTGTAAGCGTATTCTTTTTACAATACTTTTTTTGTAACTGGTGGCTTCGTTCACATCGCCAGGGTCCATTAGAATGGCTATGGAAGAAAGCAACCTGGATAAAGGTAGGCAAGGGATAAATGATACTGAGAGATAAGAAAAGGTGCAATTCATCGTAAAAGTGAATTGCACCTTTTTAGTATTTTTGCTGCAAATAACACAGTCTATAGAAAATATCGAAAACCTTCTGGTAGTGCACATTAGAAAGAAATACCCTATAACAAAAAAGCTAAGTAATTGATTGCTCAATTCTTAGCTTTTCGTGGTACCCAGACCCGGGGTCGAACCGGGATGGAAGTGAATCCACTGGTGTTTGAGACCAGCGCGTCTACCGATTCCGCCATCTGGGCATGCTTGATTTCTCAATTGCGGTGCAAAGATACGACAATATTTTGATTCCACAATAGTTTGAGAAAAAAAAGGAGCAAAAAATAATAAAACATGTCCCAAAGGCTTCTGTATTTAGAGAATAAACCGTACATTAGCAAAAACATTTAAAAATAGAGTCACTATCATGACAAACATGGATAATTATTGCGTGATTATGGGTGGTGGTATCGGTAGCCGCTTCTGGCCGTTTAGCCGCAAAACATTGCCCAAACAATTTCTTGACTTCTTCGGAACCGGTCGTTCACTCCTACAACAGACCTTCGACCGCTTTCAAAAGGTAATCCCAACCGAAAATATTCTTATTGTCACCAATGCAATGTACGCCGATCTGGTGAAGGAACAACTTCCCGAATTGGATGAGAAACAGATTTTATTGGAACCCGCAAGAAGAAATACCGCTCCATGCATCGCATGGGCTGCCTATCACATCCGCGCTTTAAACCCGAATGCGAATATCGTCGTTGCTCCCTCAGATCATCTGATTTTGAAAGAAGAAGAATTCCGTGCGGCAATCATTAAAGGACTGGAATTCGTTTCTCACTCTGAAAAGTTACTGACACTAGGCATCAAGCCCAACCGTCCTGAGACCGGATATGGCTATATACAAATTGACGAACCAACCAGTGATGGCTTCTACAAAGTAAAGACATTCACCGAAAAACCGGAACTGGAATTAGCCAAAGTATTCGTAGAAAGCGGTGAATTCTACTGGAACTCCGGATTATTTATGTGGAACGTCAATACCATTATTAAAGCTGCAGAAATCCTGCTTCCCGAATTAGTATCCAAACTGGCACCGGGAAAAAACATCTATGCTACAGATAAAGAGAAAGCATTCATTGAAGAAAACTTTCCCGCATGTCCCAATGTATCCATTGACTTCGGTATCATGGAAAAAGCGGACAATGTATATGTATCTTTAGGCGATTTTGGTTGGTCTGACCTGGGCACATGGGGATCACTCTACGACTTATCAGAAAGAGACCGGGAAGGCAATGTGACCTTAAAAAGTCATTCTTTGATCTATAATGGAAAAGATAATATGATCGTACTCCCCAAAGGAAAGCTCGCCGTGATCGATGGCTTGGAAGGCTATCTGATAGCCGAATCGGACAATGTCCTGCTAATCTGCCGTAAAGACGAAGAACATTCTATCCGCAAATACGTGAATGATGCCCAGATGCAACTGGGAGACGATTTCATTTAAGAATGAAGAACTAAAAAAGAAGAATGAAGAATTGCTATGCAGCATACAGCGCAGCTAATTCTTCATTCTTCTTTTTTAATTCTTTATTTAAATAATTTCTATCCCCTGCTCCTTACAAAGCTGCAATCCAAGATCTTTCAGTCTGAATTTCTGAATTTTACCACTGCCTGTCATCGGAAACTCCTTCACAAAGAAGACATATTTCGGTATCTTATAACGGGAAATCTTATTCTTACAGAAGTCACGAACGTCCGATTCATGCATTTTCACCCCTTCCTGCAAGATGATAAAAGCACCAACCGCTTCACCATATTTCTTAGAGGGAATCCCTGCTACCTGAACATCCTTTACTCCATCAAGTTTATAAAGGAATTCTTCGATTTCACGTGGATAGATATTTTCACCACCACGAATAATCATATCCTTGATACGTCCTGTGATCCGGTAATTTCCGTCCTCATCTTTAATGCCTAAGTCGCCCGAATGCAGGAAGTTATCTTTATCAATCACTTCAGCCGTAGCTTCCGGATTCTTATAATACCCTTTCATCGTATTATATCCACGATTGCACATTTCGCCTTGTACGCCTACCGGACATTCTTCGCCGGTTTCAGGATCAATCACTCTGACTTCTGTAAATTCAAAGTCGCGTCCTACCGTATTACAACGTACATCAAACGAATCATCGATGCGGGTAGCGGTCATACCGGGAGCGGCTTCAGTCAGTCCGTATACACTGGTAACCTTCATGTACATCTTTTCTTCTACCTGTTTCATCAGTTCAACCGGACACAACGAACCTGCCATTATACCGGTACGCAGACAAGACATATCAAACAAGTCGAACATCGGATGATGCAACTCGGCAATAAACATCGTAGGCACTCCGTAAAGAGCCGTACAGCGTTCTTTATGAATGGAAGCCAACACGACCAACGGATCAAACCGCTCTACCATCACCTGTGTACACCCATGAGTCAGACAGTTCATCGTAGCCAACACCACTCCAAAACAATGGAATAGCGGCACACAACAACAGAGTTTGTCATCCGCCGTAAACTTCATGTGTTCGCCGGTCAGAAAACCGTTGTTGGCAATATTATAATGAGTCAGCATCACTCCTTTCGGGAAACCGGTAGTTCCTGATGTATATTGCATATTTACCACATCATGACAGTCCACTTTACTTTTAAGTTCAGTCAGGCGATCATCTTCCACATTATTCCCTAGCAGCAAGATTTCCGCAGTATTATACATTCCCCGATGTTTCTCCTGACCGACGTATATCACATTCTTCATATACGGAAAGCGTTCACTCTTCAAATGACCGCGTTCGCAGGTTTTCAGTTCAGGAAGCATCGTATACGTCATTTGCACAAAATCACTGTCCTTTTCACCATTGACGATACAAAGTGTATGCATATCGGAATTCTGGCAAAGATACTCCAGCTCGGCCTGCTTATAATTCGTATTCACCGTGACGTATACCGCACCAATCTTGGCACAAGCATACAGCAATGTCAGCCAATCGGGCACGTTCGCCGCCCAAATACCGACATGAGTACCACGTTCCACACCAACAGCGATCAGTCCTTTCGCCATATCATCCACACGCTGGTTTAGCTGGCTCCATGTAAAACGAAGATTACGGTCGGAATAAACGATATATTCCTTATCGGGAGTCTCTTCAGCCCAATGTTCCAGCCATTGCCCAAGAGTACGTTCAAATAATTGCATGCGATTATTCTTAATATTTGGTATCAGATTTTATTAAATCGGAGTGTAGACTACAGCCAATATTTTAGCAGCCTGCCCTTCGTAAGCATGTACATGATGAGGAACGATGGAGTCATAGTAAATACTATCACCTTCTTCCAGCAAATAGGTATTCTTACCATAGCTGATTTCCATAACCCCTTCCATAACCATGATAAACTCTTCTCCTTCATGCGAAGAAAGCACAAAGTCGCTGTCCTCTGTCGGCATCACGTCAATGATAAACGGCTCCATGTGACGATCCGCTTTCGATTTAGACAATGAATGATATTCCATGTGCTTGCGTGAATGAATCGCATTATTGGAAAAGCTGATGGCATCTTTAGCCTCTTTTTTACGGCATACCACAGGCCCGATTTCATCCTGATCATCCAGGAAAGTGCCCAGACGTCCCCCCAGCACACGCGCTATTTTAATCAGCGGTGCAAGAGACGGTATATCGATGTTATTTTCAATTCGTTCGATCTGCTCGATAGCCAAACCCGAACGCTGTGCCAATTCCTCTATACTTATTGATTTATCTTCCCGGAGCGCTTTAATTTTCTCTCCAACAATCTTACTCGTATCCATATTGAAAGTTTTTTAGTTAGCAAAGGTGATAAATTAGAATAATTAGGTTGCAAAAATAGCAAAATCTTTAGATGAACACAATTATAATCCTAAAATATCTCCCATAATATATCTCTTTTCACCTACCTGCCTTGAAAATGGATTAAGTAATATATAGACTGGAGATTAACACTAATTAAACTCGGAATTTTCATATTATCATTATTTTTTCCTTTCTTGCATAATCATAGATCATAAGTAGTTATTGTTAAGCCTCTAAAATATATAGCTTATGAACACACACAATCAATTCACAAGTAGTAAGGAAAGAATCCATTTACTATTAGTATTATTCCTCTCAATCATTTTTTGCAGTTGTACGAAGGAAGACAGCCCTGTTAGTATAGAAGCGACCAGTAAAGTGGTAACAACAAGAACGAGCCAGGACGAGTATTTTGAGCATGCAAAATTACCTCAGATTATTAAAATAGAATGGAGTCAATATATTCCATTTCCACCTTTGCTAAATATTCAGATACGACAAGGTCAAGGGAAATATGATCAGATTCAATTAGGAGCAAGTCGTGATTTTGATCCTAATCCAGTTGAATATTCCTTCTTTCCTGTCCGTGAAGTTTTGGTTCAAGAAGGAACCTATGAAACAATCCAAATACCTGTAACCGATCTACAACTTCCCGAAGGGGGAGGATATATTGCGGTTCGTGCTACCTGCTCAGAGTTAGTGTATGATCGACCATATCCTGATAAAGGCCCATGGAATCCCTATGCAAACTTCGTCGGATATGATTTTGATAAGCAAGAGTACACTTTCTCTAAAGTTAATTCAATGTATGGTTCTATTTGTTTTCGTTTTCCACCCGATATACCTTTCCCTATGGCATGCGATGTACTCATTACAGGCAGTGGCTATTGGGAACCCATTACGGTCTCTGCAGTCTATGATCCTTGGAATAAAGACTCCCCTATTCAATGGGGATACTTTTCTTATGATACAAAAGGAGATGAAGTATCATTTGCTTATCGCACAAATTATTCCAACTCCAGTCATTACGATGGCTCAACTGTTCATTTCGCAACAGTTAGTAATCAAACAAGTATAGTTATGCTAACACTTGACGTTCCCCAACCTTCAAGTTACTGATCATTCAAAATGTAATGAGAATACGCTCCATAATCATCACTTTCTGCCTCCTATCAAGTATAGCCGTGCAAATCCATAGCCAGCAAGTTGCGGATTCTATATTCGCAACTTACTTTGCCCGTTCTCAAGCCTACGCCGATGCATATCCACGCGAGAAAGCCTATCTGCACTTGGACAACACCAGTTACTACATCGGAGACACGATATGGTATAAGGCATACGTAGTAACGGCCGAGCAACACCAGCCTAGCCCAATCAGTACCCCCCTTTATGTAGAACTATTAGACCAACTGGGAAATACTAGCGACCGACAAATCATACAGTTGCGGGATGGAGAAGGAGAAGGGCAATTCATACTGACCAAAGCCTTATTCTCCGGTTTTTATGAGATTAGGGCCTATACGAAGTGGATGTTGGCATTCAGTGAAAAGCAATATTTCTCGCGTACGATCCCTGTATATAGAAAACGGAGAAGCGAAGTAGACGAAAACCGGAGCATCATCACTTACCGAATGGATGAATCTATGAAGCAACGTCCGCGTTCAAAAGAAAAAGATTTCATGATTCGATTCTTCCCGGAAGGTGGACAATTAGTAGAGGGAGTGCCTTCAGTCGTTGCATTCGAAGCGACAAGTAAAGAAGAAGGTACAGTAGGCATTTCAGGAACTGTTTATGGGCCAGATGATGTAGAACTTACACAATTTACAACTCTCCACGACGGTATGGGATGCTTTACATACACCCCTACAGACAAACAAGCCAAAGCTGTAGTGACCTATCAAGATAAAAAATACTCATTTCAGCTACCGAAGGCTTTACCCCAAGGATATGTGCTAAATGTGGCGTCTAAAGAAAAAGCATTAGTCATCAAAGTTCTCAGAAATTCGACAAGTCTCAAAGATACACTGGCTTTATTCATATCACATCAAGGACGTCCGCTCATGTATCAGACCATTGATTTTAAAGATCAAACAGTATATCATCTCCCGTTATCCACTCAGGGATTGCCGAGAGGAGTCATACAACTCTCTTTAATGAATAGCAATGGGGCAACGTTATGCGAGCGCTTTTGCTATGTAATGCCTTCTCCATCTTTACAATTAACAGCCACATCCACCAATGCATTATACTATCCTTTTGAACCAATTGAGTATCATATCTCAATGAAAGACCATACAGGTCAACCAATACAAGGACATTTCTCCGTAGCGGTCCGGGATGCTTTAAAATCAGACTTCCAACGGTTCGATCAGACAATTTACACAGACCTTTTACTTACATCAGATCTGAAAGGATACATTCATCAACCTGGATATTATTTCGCAAACAATTCTCCCAGACGAAGAGTGGCATTAGATAATCTGTTGATGATTCACGGATGGAGAAAATATGATATAAGCCAAGCCATCAGTGCCACTCCAGAAATACCAATCTATCTGCCGGAAACGAGACTGACCCTGCATGGGCAGGTAACATCTTTTCTGAGAAACAAAGAGCAAAAAGATATCTCTGTAAGCGTCATTGCCCGGAGAGATACGATATCAGCAGCAGGTACTACGGTCACAGACTCTTTGGGATTCTTCCACATTCCAATGGATGCCTTCAATGGTTCCATGAGTGCGGCTATTCAAACTCGCCGTAAAGGAAAAAAGCTGAACCGGAAAACAAACATATCACTTTTCCGTAACTTTACACCCGAACTACGCAAATACGCTTACGAAGAGCTACATCCTAAATGGGAAGATATTAGCGGACTCAGTTGGTGGAGCAGTCTCTCCGACTCTCTTTATCTAGATTCAATTATGGGACACGACACTCATTTGTTGGATCAGGTAACGATTAAAGCCAAACGTACGAAATACAAAAAAATTCTAGCTTTCGAGCAATCTGTAAGAGCTTATTATGATATCCCTAAGGAACTGGATCGAATGCGCGATGAAGGAAAATTCATGGACTATTTCCCTTGGCTAATGACCACATTAAATCCCAATATTCAAGTGAAGTCTAAGTGGAAGGGAGATCCACCATTTATAACCATGAAATACAAGAATCATTATATACTATGCGTCATAAATGGAGTTCTTTACTCAACATTTGATCGGGAGCTTTTTATAGATAAAAATATCGATGCGATAAAATCTGTTATGATTTGCGACGGCACGACAGCAAGTGCCGGAATTGATGACGACAGCGCTTATCACCTGAGCGACGAAAGTCTAAAAAATCACATGGAAACTTCCAGACTCTCTCCCTTTGAAGAAAAAGCTCTCAAAAGTTATCTGAACAACACAACTCCCAATAATCAACCGGGAAATCAATTTGCAATTTGCTATATCACTACCATCGACAATTGGGACCCGGAAAAGAAGTACCAATCACGTGGTATCCGAAACACACAGATCCAAGGTTACTCCCAGCCCATTGAATTTTATTCACCCTATTACCCGGATATCAGTAAAGGACAAGGCAATGACCACCGCCGTACAATCTATTGGAACCCTAAAGTTACCACCGACGAAAATGGAGTAGCCATCATTCGCTGTAATAATGCGAACTCGTCTACATTCCTGACAATTAGTTGTGAAGCACTATACAACGGACAGCCGGCTGCAATCAATGTGCACAGCATAAAATACTAATCCTTCATTGAAAGCCAATAAAAAAACCGTTCTCAATGTGAGAAACGGTTTTTAATCTTTTCGCGGCAAGTAGATTACTTACGCAAACCAAGTTCTTTAACAATAGAACGATATCTTGTGATATCTTTGTCCTTCAGGTAATTCAGCAAACGGCGACGTTTAGCTACCAACATTGTTAAAGCTCTCTCTGTACTATAATCTTTTCTGTTGAGCTTCATGTGCTCAGTCAGGTGAGAAATACGGTAGGAAAACAAAGCTATCTGCGCTTCAGTTGAGCCAGTATCAGAGTTAGACTTCCCGTACTTTCCAAAGATTTCTTGCTTTTCAGCTGCGTCTAAATACATAATTTTTAGAATTTTGATATAGTAAATTATTCTTTTGAGCGTGCAAAGATAGACATTATCTTTATATCTCACAACGTTTTACAAGAAAAAATGGGGCTATTGCATTTATTTCTAATCCTATTTTCGTACCTTTGCAGCCAAATAATAGGTATTATATGCAAAATATTCGAAACATTGCAATCATTGCCCATGTTGACCATGGGAAAACAACGCTGGTTGACAAGATGTTGCTGGCCGGAAATCTATTCCGCAGCAATCAAAATAGTGGTGAACTTATCCTGGATAACAACGACCTGGAACGTGAACGTGGTATAACGATCCTTTCTAAAAATGTATCCATCAATTACAACGGTACTAAAATTAACATCATTGATACTCCGGGACACAGCGACTTCGGTGGTGAAGTAGAACGCGTATTGAATATGGCAGATGGCTGCATTCTGTTAGTCGACGCTTTCGAAGGTCCGATGCCCCAAACACGTTTCGTACTTCAGAAGGCACTGGAAATCGGTTTGAAACCAATCGTGGTAGTAAATAAGGTAGATAAGCCTAACTGCCGCCCTGAAGAAGTTTACGAAATGGTTTTCGACCTGATGTTCAGCCTCAACGCAACAGAAGACCAACTGGACTTCCCCGTTATTTACGGTTCCGCCAAAAATAACTGGATGAGCACAGACTGGCAAAAGCCGACAGATACCATTACCCCGCTACTGGATTGTATTATTGAAAATATTCCTGCTCCCGAACAACTGGAAGGTACTCCGCAGATGCTGATTACTTCTCTGGATTATTCTTCTTATACCGGTCGTATTGCCGTAGGTCGCGTACATCGCGGTACCTTGAAAGAAGGAATGAACATCACGCTGGTAAAACGTAATGGCGATATGTTCAAATCTAAAATTAAAGAGCTTCATGTATTTGAAGGTTTGGGACGTGTAAAAACAAACGAAGTTTCATCAGGAGATATCTGTGCATTGGTAGGTATCGAGGGTTTTGAGATCGGAGATACGGTCTGCGATTTCGAAAATCCGGAAGCATTACCGCCAATCGCTATCGACGAGCCGACGATGAGCATGCTATTTGCCATCAATGACTCTCCATTCTTCGGAAAAGACGGTAAGTTCGTGACTTCACGCCACATCCACGACCGTCTGATGAAAGAACTTGATAAGAATCTGGCACTCCGTGTAAGAAAGAGTGAGGAAGACGGCAAATGGATTGTTTCCGGCCGTGGCGTACTTCACCTTTCTGTATTGATCGAGACCATGCGTCGTGAAGGATACGAACTGCAGGTAGGTCAGCCACAGGTTATCTTTAAAGAAATCGACGGCGTCAAGTGCGAACCGATCGAAGAACTGACAATCAACGTACCGGAAGAATATTCAAGCAAGATTATCGATATGGTTACCCGCCGCAAAGGTGAAATGGTGAAGATGGAAAATACGGGCGAACGTATCAACCTTGAATTTGACATGCCTTCACGTGGTATCATCGGTCTTCGTACCAACGTACTGACTGCTTCTGCCGGTGAAGCTATCATGGCACACCGTTTTAAAGAATATCAGCCGCACAAGGGAGAAATCGAACGCCGTACCAATGGTTCCATGATCGCAATGGAAAGCGGAACTGCTTTTGCCTATGCCATCGATAAATTGCAGGATCGCGGTAAGTTCTTCATCTTCCCGCAGGACGAAGTATATGCAGGCCAGGTAGTAGGAGAACACTCCCATGACAACGATCTGGTTATCAACGTTACAAAATCCAAAAAGCTTACCAACATGCGTGCTTCCGGATCTGATGACAAAGTTCGTCTGATTCCGCCTGTTCAGTTCTCACTCGAAGAGGCATTGGAATACATCAAAGAAGATGAATACGTAGAGGTAACTCCGAAAGCAATGCGTATGCGCAAAGTCATTCTGGACGAAATCGAGCGTAAACGCGCGAACAAATCATAAGCAATAGCCCGAGATAATGCAGAAAGCCCGCCGGATTTTATTTAGCGGGCTTTTTCTATTTCCAGTTCATGCATATTAAGCAACTTCTTTACGATCCAGTAGCCAACCCTAGCTTTATAAAAAGTTTTTTTAATACAAGATCACCCCCACCAGACCTGCCAGACAAATCAGCAGAATAGGATGCAAATCCCATTTCCAGGTGATAAGGAATGCCCCAGCAAAGATTCCTATACTTTTATAATCGATAAAATTCTCCCTGTTCATCATCAACAAGGCAGCCGAAGCAATTAATGCCACCGACATGGGCAGCAAACCGGACATTGCCGCTTTTATGTATTTATTATCCTTGCATTTCGCAAAGAAATAGGAAATGAGCAATACGAGAATAAAAGAAGGCAGACACACCGCCACGGTAGCGAGTACCGCACCCCATACGCTGTGTGTCACTGCATAGCCTACATATGTAGCACTATTAATTCCAATCGGGCCCGGAGTCATCTGCGAAATTGCCACTACATCCGTAAATTGTTGGGGAGTCAGCCAATGATGGAGATCCACAATTTCATGCTGAATCAGCGAAAGCATCGCATAGCCACCTCCGAAACCAAACGTACCTATCTTCAGATACACCCAAAGTAACTGTAAATATATCATGCCTTTATATCTTTAATCTTATCTTTCAGCCACAGAGTATATACCAATCCACCGGCAATTCCCGCCAACACCACATAAATAGGAGAAAGCCCGAATTGCCAGATCAGTACTGTGGCAATCACAGGAGCTATCAGTTGCACATACCTCAATTTCAAAGCTCTGACCACAGATATACAAGGGAACAGAATCAGCGCCACTACTGCCGGACGTATCCCATTAAAAATACGGATCATCACCTCATTGTCCTGAAAACGGGCAAAGAACATGGCAATCAGCATCATGATGACGAAGGAAGGCAGAATCGTTGCCAGTGCACACACCAGACTTCCACTCACCTTATGAAGTTTATAACCGACGAAAATGGATATATTTACCGCAAAAACACCGGGCAGCGACTGAGTCAGGGCAAACATTTCCATAAATTCTTCCTTGCTCATCCAGTTTTTCTTTACTATTTCCCGTTCTATCAAAGGAATCATGGCATATCCCCCGCCAATGGTAAACATACCAATTTTTGCGAATGTATAAAAGAGTTTTAAATAAGTAATAATCATGTATTTGTCAGCGTTTTATCGAACATAATTCAGATTAACAAAGATACAAAATCACCTTCATATAAACAAAAAAAGGCGGCTCCTTTCGGAACCGCCCCCTTCTTGCATTACAATATCTATTGCCTAAGAGCCCTAGAGTTTCGGACCAGCAGCAACTAAAGCCTTACCAGCTTCGTTACCTGTAAATTTAGCGAAGTTCTTGATAAAACGTCCAGCCAAATCTTTTGCTTTTTCTTCCCATTGGCAAGCACATTCGTAAGTGTCGCGTGGGTCAAGGATCTTCGGATCAACACCCGGAAGTTCTGTAGGAACAACGAAGTCGAAGTAAGGCATAACCTTAGTAGGAGCTTTGTCGATAGAACCGTCAAGGATAGCGTCGATGATACCACGAGTATCTTTGATAGAGATACGTTTGCCAGAACCATTCCAACCAGTGTTAACCAAGTATGCCTTAGCACCAGTTTTTTCCATCTTCTTCACCAGTTCTTCACCGTATTTAGTTGGGTGCAGTGACAAGAAAGCAGCGCCGAAACAAGCCGAGAATGTCGGAGTCGGTTCAGTGATACCACGTTCTGTACCAGCCAATTTAGCTGTGAAACCAGACAAGAAGTAATATTTAGTTTGTTCTGCGTTCAAGATAGATACCGGAGGCAATACACCGAATGCGTCAGCTGACAAGAAGATAACTTGTTTAGCGTGAGGACCTTTAGACACCGGTTTAACGATGTTTTCGATGTGATAGATAGGATAAGAAACACGAGTGTTCTCAGTTACTGACTTGTCAGCGAAGTTGATTTCGCCTTCAGCGTTAACTGTACAGTTTTCCAACAAAGCATCGCGTTTGATAGCATTCCAGATGTCCGGTTCGCTTTCTTTATCCAAGTTGATAACTTTAGCGTAGCAACCACCTTCGAAGTTGAATACACCTTCGTCATCCCATCCGTGTTCGTCATCACCGATCAACAGACGTTTCGGGTCAGTAGACAAAGTAGTCTTACCTGTACCTGACAGACCGAAGAAGATAGCTGAGCTCTTGCCTTCTTTATCTGTGTTAGCAGAGCAGTGCATAGAAGCCATACCGTTCAAAGGCAACAAGTAGTTCATGTAAGAGAACATACCTTTCTTCATTTCACCACCGTACCAAGTATTCAGGATAACCTGGATCTTTTCAGTCAAGTTGAATACAACTGCAGTTTCTGAGTTCAAGCCCAGTTCTTTGTAGTTTTCAACTTTAGCTTTAGAAGCGTTCATGATAACGAAATCAGGTTCACCGAAGTTAGCCAGTTCTTCAGCTGTCGGACGGATGAACATGTTTGTTACGAAGTGAGCTTGCCATGCTACTTCCATGATGAAGCGCAGTTTCAGGCGAGAGTTTTCGTTAGCTCCGCAGAAAGCGTCAACAACGAACAGTCTTTTGTTAGAAAGTTCTTTAGTTGCCAAATCTTTCACAGCTGCCCAACATTTAGCGTCAACTGGTTTGTTGTCGTTTTTGTATTCTTCAGAAGTCCACCATACTGTATTTTCGCTGGTTTCGTCTTTTACGAAGAATTTATCTTTAGGAGAACGTCCTGTATAAACGCCAGTCATTACGTTTACAGCGCCCATGTTAGTTACCTGGCCTTTTTCAAAACCTTCCAAACCTGGTTTTGTTTCTTCAGCGAACAAAACGTCATAAGACGGATTGTGCACAATCTCGGTCACACCTGTGATACCGTACTTGCTTAAATCTAAATTTGCCATTTTTTTTGAATTAATTAAAATTGGTATTTCGTTTTATTATCTCTTTTCACCTGAACATGAGGAGCTTTGGGTGCCTCCTTGTAAATCCGGGTACAAAAGTAATACTTTCTTTGAAAAGGAAGAAGGGATTAGAGAAATTTTTCCCTAATTGAATCTCTTTTATAAATTCCTAACAATATCTGCAAACTGAATATTGCAATTTGAAAGATTATCGTTTACTTTGCAAGCCAGAACGTTCTCAATACGATGAAAATGAGATTAAATTATGATTAAACTATAATATGAAAGTAATTGATTTTAGCCAAACAAATTCGATTCTAAACCAGTACATATCCGAAATCAGAAATGTAGAAGTTCAGAATGACCGCCTACGTTTCCGCCGTAACATTGAACGGATCGGAGAAATCATGGCTTACGAAATGAGCAAAGAGTTCCGATATTCAGTAAAAAACATCCGGACACCACTGGGCATTGCTCCCGTCAGCACACCGGACAACCAGCTTGTCATCAGCACCATTCTCCGCGCCGGCCTTCCTTTTCACCAAGGCTTCCTAAGCTATTTCGACGGAGCAGAAAATGCATTTGTGTCCGCCTATCGAAAATATAAAGATACCCTGAAATTTGATATACATATAGAATATATCGCATCTCCGCGTATTGACGACAAAACGCTGATTATCACCGATCCGATGCTGGCTACAGGCGGCAGTATGGAACTGAGTTATCAGGCCATGCTTACCAAAGGGCATCCCGCCGAAATTCACGTAGCTTCGATCATTGCCAGCCAACATGCAATCGATCATATCAAGAGCGTATTTCCCGAAGACAAAACAACCATTTGGTGTGCTGCCATCGATCCTGAAATCAATGAACATTCCTATATTGTACCGGGGCTGGGCGACGCAGGCGATCTGGCTTATGGAGAAAAAGAGTAATATCGATTAAAGATTCCTTCGATATTGCTGCGGCGACATCCCCATTTGCTTCTTGAAGAATGTGCCAAAATAAGAAGCATTGGGGAAGCCGAATTCATTGGAAATCTCCTGAATATTTTTTTGCGTATTCTTCAACAAAGAGATACACTTACGGATAATCGCCTTGAATACAAGTTCCTGCACCGTATACCCACAAATGCTTTTGGAAAGAGCCGAAAGGTATTTCGGAGACAGACAGAGTTTATCCGCATAGAATTCCACACTCCTTTCCTGCATATAATATTGCTCTATCAACTGGATGAGACGGACAAATATCTCATTTTTCCGCCCGCCCGTTTCCTGTCCGGCACTAATCAATTTACGGTTATAGACCGAACAAATACGATAGGTCAGTGCCAGCAGAAGAAGTTTCTGCTCATAAAGGCTAAACGCACTCTCCTCCATTTCCAGCACACTGTCTATCAAAGACATATACTTCATAATCTCATCTTCCTCGCCGGTATTCCATACACAGGAAAGTTCAGGGGTAAGCTTCGAATACATATACATGGAAACCACTGAGTTACCGATAATGTCACGTATAGGTTCTATCTGATAGGCAAGAATAAGAATTTCCATATCTTCGGTCTCTTGAAACACTTGAAACCAAGACTCCTCATGGATAAACAAAGTCTCACCCGCCTTGGCAGAAGCGCACTTATTATCAAGAGAAAACTGGAAACTACCTTGCCGACAGACAATCAAACCAAGCCCCTGCATCAGAAAAGGTTCTTTCAAAGAAGATGGAAAACAACTGAGCACACCTCCCGAACTGCATATATTCTTCCCGCTTTTCAGATCGCGGTCAAGCTGTAATAAACGTTCCTGCTGAGTATCCATAACACTGACTCACTGATAAATTACTATTGAAAAACGATACTAAGTTAGCAATTTTCGTTTGGGATAAGGCACTACGAGCACAAAAATCATACAAATAACGCCTGCATAAATAGTCCACCCTGCCATTTCTTTCACAGCAGAGAGCGTAGCCTGCACCTGTATCCGCCCCTTGACGGACATGGCAGCCATGTTATGCGCTTCCGTTTCACTCTTTCCCTGATATTGCATTCCCTGCACGGTATTGGTATACGAAGCAGAAGCTTCGGGGTTTACCAAATCAACATTTTGTGCATAACGGGTAATATAATGTTGCTGGCGCTCCTGCAGTACATTTGAATAAATAGCCCCTCCGATACCCGGTCCCAGTACCATACGGACGGTAAGCATGATGCAAATCCAGGTCGAAAGATATTTGAAAGGCATCCGCTGATTGGCATATGCTGCCGTCAATGCATATAAAATCATCATTCCGATGGTACGAATAATTACGGGATACTTCATTCGTTCGTAAAGTCCGGCTGTCTGCACTTCGAAGTACATGAATCCTGCCGACAATGCCAGAAAGAAAAAGCCAAGAGCAAAAAGATATTTCAGATGCACCCCTTTAGACCCCAATACAATGGAAATCAAGGCACCGATAAAATAACCGACCATACACCAGTTTGCCAGCGATGCATTCTGCAAATTATCCAGGTGCATCCCGACTCCTGCATACACATTGACAAACATCGCGCTGGAATTGATGATCATCAGCAATAAATAAAGCAAAGCCCCCATACGAATGGTACGCAGCCTCAACGCCCCCAAAATAAAGTAGGAAGACCGCCGGGTAACATCCATATAAAGAAAAATCCCAGCAAAAAGGATACTGATCGCCGTTGCCCAGCAAATAGATGGATCATCATACCAATCCAGCACCTTGCCATAAACCAGCACATAAGTGATGCACGTCAATGATATGCAAAATGCGGTCACATTGCCGAATTTGCGGAAGTTGATAGGGAAACGTCCGGCAAAACCATGATTAGGCATCGTAATGAACAGTATCAGAATGGACAGCAGCAGAATACCCATCATAAAATAATATACATATTTCCATTCGTATTCGAAAGCCAGCCAAGCCGTTAGCGCCGTACCCATTTGCCCCAGGATCATAAAAAACAGATAAACTACCGGCTGGCTGACACATTTTTCGATATCCAGTTTATTCCATCCCGTCGCGTCTTTCGGTTCCATGCCGGGAGTAATATTACGCGTTGCCTCCATGCCAAAAGCATATTTGATCAGCGTAAACAGATTGACCATCATCAGTACCATACGCAGGAACCCTGTCAGCAGGCTGCAGAGTGCCAGCAAAAAGATACTGTCGGTTTTGGCAGATACATAGCTGAATACATACATCAGTGCAAAACCTGCGATACACATCAGTTTCTCCCGTCGTATACAAACCAGTTCATACAAGAAGGGAGCAAATGCCGCCATACCGATGGAAGTCACAAAATTGGCAAACTGAATATGCTCGGAAATAATACCCAAGCCGCTCATCATCTCGGTACTGTTCACGGAGTATACCCCGCCCACCGAAAGAATCGGCAGGAAAAAGAACAGCAGAATAATAATACCTATCGGTTTGGGCACCCAATTGTAAAAAGGATAATTTCTAGGACATGAAGGCATGGCTATCAGAGTTTAGCTTTTACTACTACCATCATACCCGCCGCCAGCTTATCATTATCTTCCTTCGATAAATCCGTAAAATCAATACGGACAGGGATACGCTGCTGTATTTTCACAAAGTTTCCGGCAGAATTGTCAGTCGGCACCAACGAATATTTAGAACCTGTCGCTCCGGAAATAGCAGTCACTTTGCCTGTAAACTCTTTCTTACTGATAGCATCTACCGTGATAGCCACCTTCTGCCCGATGCGGAGATTCTCTATCTGCGTTTCTTTATAATTAGCAATAATCCATTTTTGTGTATCGGGCAAAATATATGTAATGCATTGCCCTGCTGTAATGAACTGCCCTTCTTCCAGAGAACGTCTGCCTAACTTGCCATCGCAAGGAGCCAGTACAACCGTATACGAAAGATTCAGCCGTGCCATTTCAAGCGCAGCCGTAGCACGCTGGATGGCAGCTTCCGTATTCTCACGACGGTGAGATACTTCATTCACTCCCGAAAGAGCCGCCTCCCGCTGGCGCCTGGTTGCTTCCAGCTTCTTAAAGGTAGCTTCATACTCTGTTGTAATCTGTTCCAACTGGATAGGTGTCGCCGCATTTCGTTTGACCAGATTTTCATACCGCTGACGGTCTTTCTCCAGTTTTGCTAGCCGGATTTCTATTTCAGCTATAGACGCATCATACACAGATGCAGTCGTTTGTGTAGTCTGCAAGGTAGCATTTATCACAGTGGCGCCTGCCTGCGCATCCTTCAATGCAGCCTCAGCTTCCATCACCCGGATTTTATATTCGCGGTCGTCCAGCACCAGCAAGGTATCACCTTTGCGTACCTGCTGATGTTCCGTAAAATAAATCTTATTAATATAGCCCGATGCACGCAGATTGACAGGTGACACATATTGCTCTATCTGCGCATCATTGCTGGTTTCCGTCTGCTTATAGCCCAGAAAGAGAAAAACAATTTCAATTACTCCCCAAACAATCACAGCAACTCCAAACAGACTTACTATAATCTGCCAGCGGCGTAATTTTCTCATTTTCTTAGCTTTCTCCTGATGCGTACTGGAGACTGTATTATTTTCCATTGTTTCCATATGAATGATTCAATTAGTTATCTGTTATTTGAACAAGGATGAGATCTGTCCGGTTAGTTTCAGTAACATCAGGTTGGTCACCCGATAATTATAATGTGCACTAATGTAGTTGTTCTGTGCCTCGCTCATCCGCATTTCATCCTGCAGAACTTCAGTCATTGAAGTGATTCCTTCCCGATAGCGGTCGGTAGTAACCGTATACACTTCTTCGGCAAGCAGATAATTGTCTTTCTGTTTTTTAAAGTTCCGCTGGTTATTCATCAAGTCATTTACAGCATTCAAATACTGTGTTTGCAGATTCTTCCGTGTATCCAACCGTGAAAGTTTCATGGTTTCGATATCGATCATTGCTTTCCGGATCTTATACTTCTTATCCAAGCCATCAAAAATAGGAATACGCAAAGTCAGTCCCACTCCATAAGAACGGAACCAATGATTGGACGGACCGGAATGAAACCAATGATAAGCCTCATCAGTATAAGCGGCAAACCTCCAGTTTCCCGTCAGATTGAGAGAAGGAATATAGCCATTACTAATCAATCGTTTCTGCCGCTCTGCCAGCTGCACCTGTGATTGGAGCAACTGAAGCTCATAGAGGTTTTCCGACAGTCCGGTCAAAGCAACCGTAGCGATACTGTCCGTGTTTACCGGCAATAAACCGATTTCTTTTTCCGCCGGATAATCCATGATATACTTCAACATATTAAGTTGTTGTGTCATCATCGCCTGTGCATTGTCATACTGCACTTTCAGATTTTCCAGATTAATATTCACCCGCTTCAGATCAACTTCCATTGCCATTCCATTATCAAAGAAAGCCTGTGTGATATCTCTCAGTTCTTCCAATCGGGTGATATTGGCTTTTATCAATGCAATCTGTTCCGCAGTAACCTGTCCCAGATAGTACATTTTACTGATCTGCAAGATCAAATCTTCCCGTGCCTTTTCATACGAAAGCCGGCTCATCTCATCCACAATCTCTGCTATGGAAATCGAAGTATAGAGAGTCTGATTATAAAGTGGCATCTGCAATTCTATCCCGGCATTGGCACTATATTGCAACGTTCGGGTAATATTATAAGGTACTCCATAGGAAGAACCGTCAGTTACTGAGACAGGCGGATCGATATTATCATTAAAGTTGGCAAAGCCATTGATTTGCGGCAACAGCTTCACCCGATTCTCCGAAATGCCATACTTACTTTTCTGCATCGCTTTTCGTTTTCCCTGTAAAGAGAGATTGTTCTCAATCCCTATACGAAGGCAGTTCTCCAGAGTCAGAATATTCTGTGCGCCTCCATGAATGGCAAGGAGGCAAAAAAAGGTAAAAATGAACAATAGTCTTTTCATAATAATCGCTCTATATTCAGGCACAAATTTAATGGGTTGCGACAAAATGGGACTATCCATATATCGACTGTTTATGTTCATATTTTCCTTTTTCAGTCCTGATATCCACCTTAATTATTATAATATCACTATATTTAATAGACAAATCTTCGCCCTTTGTCGATTTCCTTTTCTTCTGTTTAAAGAACCACTTAACTTTGGAATATAAAATCAATTAACAGCAAAACAGCGTTTGTTTTTCATAATTTTTTAGTGAATGCATAAGCGGCTCTCTTCGGGATGAAGAGAGCCGCTTAAGGTATATAGAGTACAATATAGTACAAGATCAGAAAAAAGTTTAAGAGTTCTCAGCCTCCTTTTTTTTCGGAGTTATTAACTTCTTCTTGCTGAACCAAATCAGAATCATCACCCCGATCAGCAATAAAGCCAGTGACGCATAAGCTATGCTTTCCGTAACATGCAAGCTCTGCGGGTCAAACCACATCTCAATCGTATGCTGGCCTGCGGGAACATTCATCACACGCAAGATATAGTCAGCACGGGCAATGTCCACCGGCTGTCCGTCAATCTTGGCCTGCCAGCCCGGATAATAAATCTCAGAGAAAACAGCCACTCCATCTTTAGCAGAAGAAGTTTCATATACCAGGCGATTCGGTTCATAGCTGGTCAGACGAATGGTAGATAAGGAGTCTTTGTAACCCTTCGTCACACCCTTCAACTGATCTTTAAATTTCGCATCAACCACTGCTGTTTCCGTTGGAAGAATATCATTCAGCGCATCAATCTCTTCATTTGCATTATTGACATACTGCACCTTATCCACAAACCAAGCGTTACCATACGCATAAGGGTTTTCAACAGGAACCGTCTGTCCTTGCTGTCCGGCAGGGAAAATAAAGTACTTCGTATTCAGCATATTCAGCACACGGAATTTGGAAGCGTCCACACTATCCATCGCACCGCCTGCGCCGGCAACTTCCTGATAGGCATCCTTCATTTCCGGAGTTATATGATGATCGATCATTTCCTGATAACGACGCAACTTGGCCGCATGATAACCACCCACACTCTTATGCCAATATGAGGTATTATTTTCATTGAAAGTATTACCGGGAAATCCTACGAAATTCAACACCCTATAATTCAAAGCCGTATCCTGAAGAATTATCTCATCCGTCTGAGTTTTAACGAATGCTCCTGTCTGGTTTGACTTCGATACAAATTGTTCATCATTCAAATAGCGCTTATTGACAGTCCACATATCAATCAGACACAGAAGCACGATACCTGTCATAGTAAAAGAAGCCTTCAACTTTTTCTGCTGATAAAGGAATAATAAGAAGCATCCTACTACTATAATAAAGAAACTGCGCCATGCATCCGAAGTCAGCATTGCCTTGCGCATTTCGGCCAGATTCGTAATGATCGGAGATAAATACTCGGCAGGCAGTCCTTGCTGCAGAGCTGCCATCTCTTGTGCCGGAATATAACTAGAGAAGAAAACTCCCGGGGCAACAGCCAGAATCAGTGAAACACCGGCTGTTAATACCAAAGTGATAATTACTCCTGTCCGATTTTCTTTCAACTTTAATATTTCCGGTTTAGCCAGCACTTCTTTTAAGGCAAAGACCGCTAATAAAGGTATCGTAAATTCAGCTATAACTAGGATAGAAGATACGGCACGGAACTTGTTATACATCGGTACATAATCGATAAAAAAGTCCGTAAGTCCCATAAAATTCTTTCCCCACGAAAGTAGAATAGAGAAGATAGTAGCTCCCAGTAAAGCCCATTTCAGCGGTCCTTTAACAATAAAGCACCCCAATATAAACAGAAATAAAACAAAAGCTCCCACATAGACCGGTCCGGAAGTCATGGGCTGATCGCCAAAATACTGTGTCAGCTGCGAATAGATGTTACTATACATCGGATTCGCCTTTGCCATGGCAGTCTCATTCTTGGATAAAGGAACCGATGCCCCTCCCTTTACATTCGGAACCAGCAAAGTAAGCGTTTCACCAATTCCATAACTCCAGTTCGTTATATAGTTACGGTCCAGTCCGCTGCTGGTCTGATTGGCAGCAGGTCCTTCCTGTTTCAGTTCACTCTTTCCGCGCATAGTCTCCTTACTATACTCATAAGTATGGTATAGATTGGAGAGGTTCGCACACACTCCTATCATCGCAGCCAATGCCAGAACGGCACTTGCCTTGAAAAAATGCGGCAACTCCTTCTTCTTATAAGCATCTTCAAAGTAAGCTCCTACAAAAAACAGGATGACAAACATGAAGTAGTAGCTCATCTGAATATGGTTCGACTGAATCTGAAACGCGATAAACAAAGCAGTCACAATCCCTCCCAACAGATATTTCTTCCGATAAGCCAGTACAATACCGGCAATCGTAGGCGGAATATAAGCCAATGTGACAAATTTCCAGATATGCCCTGCCGATATCAAAATAAAGAAATAGGAGGAGAAAGCCCAGATAATCCCCCCTAAAGCAGATAACCAGACAGACAACCCGAATGCCCGCAAAAGGATATAAAACCCGAGCATCATGATGAAGGTCAGCACCACATAAGATGGAAGATACAAGTGATAGATGTTTTCTATCCACTTCAGCGGTTTGGTAGAATCATAACTCGGAGACATCTGATAGGTAGGCATACCACCAAAAAGAGAGTTTGTCCAGCGGGTACGTTCTCCTGTACGTTCAAGATATTCCTGAGCTTCTTGACCGGCTCCCACTCCAGCCACCGTATCGTGCTGAAACAGAATACGACTTTCGATATCAGCCGGAAAAAAATAAGCAAAAGAAAGGATGATAAAAGCTAAAATAGCAATTAAGTCGGGAAGGAACTTCTTCATAAAATTGACAATTGACAATTGACAATTGACAATTGATGGTCAACAATAACAGCCCGGCAGATCACTCGTTCCATATAGCTGTTCATTGTCATTTGTCAACTGTCAATTGTCAATTAAATTAGTATCTATAATGTTCAGCCTTATAAGGTCCGTCTACCGATACACCGATATAAGCGGCCTGTTCCGGAGTCAGCTTCGTCAGTTTCACCCCGATCTTTTCGAGATGCAGGCGAGCCACTTCTTCATCCAGGTGCTTCGGCAAGCGGTATACATTTACTTCGTATTTCTTGTTGAACAACTCGATCTGGGCCAGCGTCTGATTGGTAAATGAGTTACTCATCACGAATGACGGATGGCCTGTCGCACATCCCAAATTCACCAGACGACCGTCAGCCAGCAAAAGAATGCTGTGACCATCCGGGAAATAATAGCGGTCTACCTGCGGCTTGATGTTTACACATTTGATGCCCGGATAATGTTTCAACGCATCCACCTGGATTTCATTATCGAAGTGTCCGATGTTACATACGATCGCCTGATCTTTCATTTTCTCCATGTGGTCAATACGAATAATATCGATATTACCCGTAGTAGTCACGAAGATATTACCTTCGGCGCAGGCATCTTCCATCGTTACGACTTCGAAACCTTCCATTGCAGCCTGTAATGCACAAATCGGATCGACTTCCGTCACAAGCACACGTGCACCATAAGAGCGCATTGAATGCGAACATCCCTTGCCCACATCACCGTAACCACATACAACCACTACCTTACCGGCAATCATCACATCGGTCGCTCTCTTGATACCGTCAGCCAGTGACTCACGACATCCGTAGAGATTATCAAACTTAGACTTGGTAACCGAATCGTTCACATTAAATGCCGGGAACAGCAATTTGCCTTCTTCCTGCATCTGATACAAACGGTGTACACCAGTCGTTGTCTCTTCCGATACACCGCGCATTTCTTCAGCCACACGATGCCAGCGGGTCTTATCCTCAGCCAATACTTTTTTCAGAATGGCATTCAGTTCGATTTCATCTTCCGCATGCACTTCCTTGTCCAATACGGCAGCATCATTCTCAGCATCATAACCGACATGAATCATCATGGTAGCGTCACCACCATCGTCTACAATCACGTTCGGACCTTTTCCGCCGGGGAAGTTCAATGCCTGCAATGTGCACCACCAGTAGTCGGCAAGATTCTCGCCTTTCCATGCAAATACCGCAACACCGGAAGCAGCAATCGCAGCAGCAGCATGATCCTGCGTTGAATATATATTACAAGAACACCAGCGGACTTCAGCTCCCAATGCAACCAGTGTTTCAATCAGTACGGCGGTCTGGATGGTCATATGTAATGATCCCATGATACGGGCACCTTTTAACGGTTTGGATTCTCCATACTTTTCGCGTAGAGCCATCAGGCCGGGCATTTCTTTTTCTGCCAAATCGATTTCCTTGCGTCCGAAATCAGCAAGTGTAATATCTGCCACTTTATAAGGCAGAGTAGAGAATAATTCTGTAGACATATTGTAAATCATTTAAAATGTAATTGGTGCAAAGATAGAACATTCTGATTAGTAGGGCAAAAGCTATCCTTCTTTTTTATATTATAATAACTTGGGAGTTCGCCTGTTTCTTGAATTTTTATTCTATATTTGCAACATAAAAATGCATTTTCTACAACAATAAAATAGTTATTATTCATCTTCTATGGAGGATTACAACAACAAAACAAAAGCGGAGCTGTTAGAAATTATACAAAATCTCGAAAAAGAAGTAGAGCAGCTTTCCTCCGAATCAGTCTCCGGCAGAAAAGAACGCTTTCGCGACAGGTATTCCAATCGGATATTAGATAATCTGCCCGATATGCTTACCGTGCTCGACCGCGATGCCAATATCGTGGAACTGGTTTCCTCCCCGTCAACCAATCACGTAGAAGGTACTACAGCAGACAGCATTACCCAATCCAACATAAAAGATATTCTTCCGGAAGATGCGTACAAGAACATACGCAAGAATATGGAGCAAGTTTTCCGTTCCGGAAAGAGCGCCATCGCCAGGCATGACTTAATGATGGACGGTGTACCGCATCATTACGAACACTGGCTTTCCCTGCTCGACAAAGAATACCTGCTATGTATGTGTCGGGATGTTTCGCAACTTTGGGAAACAGAGCAGACCAATGCCGAACAACAAAATGAAATTATGCGGCTCAATTCATTGATGGAAGCCATAGTGAATAATGTTCCTGTATATCTATTCGTCAAAGACTCCGGAAATGATTTCAGATACTTATACTGGAATAAGACTTTTGCCGATTACTCCGGCATCCCCATCGAGAAAGCTATCGGCAGAAATGATTTCGAGATCTTCAAACGGACGGAGGATATGGAGAAATTCCGCCTTGACGATATCAGAGTGCTAAAAGAAGGAAAACTGGACTATTTCGAGGAATATATGGCTGCTTCCGGAGAAATCCGCACGATAACTACCATGAAGCGCCTCGTCCCATCCAGTGACGAACATCCTTATATTATCGGTATCTCCTGGGATATCACCGAAATTAAGAAAACAGAGAAAGCACTGGATGCAGCCCGTATCAAAGCCGAAGAAGCGGACCGGTTAAAATCGGCTTTCCTGGCAAACATGAGCCACGAAATCCGTACCCCGCTTAATGCGATTGTGGGATTCTCCAAACTGATATCCAGCACAAATAATGAAAACGAGAAGAATCAGTATGCCGAAATCATTGAAAGAAATTCTGATATGCTGCTGAATCTTTTCAATGATATTCTCGATTTATCCAGCCTGGAAGCCGGCTCTCTTAAATTCAACATTCAGCCGGTCAAAATACTGGATATCTGCCTGCAATTAGAACAGCAGTATTGTCACAAAACGCAGGCTGGCGCAAAGCTGATTCTGGATAATGGAGACGCCAATACATTTGTTTTCGCAGACTGGAACCGGACGATACAAATCGTAAGCAACCTGCTCAGCAATGCCGTAAAGTTTACCTCGCAAGGAGAGATTCATTTCGGATTTCTCAATAAAGAGAATTTTGTAGAGTTCTATGTGAGAGATACCGGCATCGGTATTCCTGCCGAAAGAGCCGCTAGCATTTTTCAGCGTTTCGGCAAAGTAGACGACTTCGTTCAAGGCACCGGACTGGGGCTCACCCTCTGTAAGATGCTGGTGGAAAAAATGGGTGGTCACATCCGGGTATGCTCAAAAGAAGACGAAGGTACCACCTTTTATTTCACACTTCCGCTAGCCAACCGGTAAATTATATGCGTCATATACAAAAGCGGTGGACATCTTTACAATGTCCACCGCTTTTGTATTTATGAAGATAGCTGTTACTTCTTTTCTTCCTTCTGTACTTTTGCACTTAGCATTTCCTTATACTTCGCAGGATCATTCAATACCTTTATTGCTTCCTGCAAATCATCATCATCCTTCAGCTGCTCGATAATACCACCTCTCTGGAAATAATAACGCTTGATAATTTCATTAGCAATCATTCTCTTTATATCCTTAGAGAAATAATCCAGGTCACGGTCGAGATTATGATTCAACTTCTTTTCCAGTGCCTTGAACTCTTCGGCAGCATCTGTCATATAGCCCTCGAACTCAGCAGCCTCTTTCAGTGTTTTCAGAATCTTCTCACTTTGCTGGTCATATTTAAAATCGGCCTTCTTCACCAATTCCTTGAAATCATTGTAGTCAGCATCCGTCACTACAAACTTTTCAGGAGCAGCCACAGTAGGATGCTTCAAGCAGTATTGAGTCGCATAGTCAAAAATCAGATTATCACGTACCAGATAGAACAAGATATTCGGCAGTTTTTCCTGCTTGACAGTAATATCAGGCATAACACCACCTCCGTCACGTACTTCACGTCCGGCAGCAGTATAGAATACGTTAGTCAGACTGTCGGGGATCGTTCCCACACTTCCATCTTCGTTCCGGTGCTTATAGTCGATCGCCTGCACACAACGTCCGCTTGGGATATAATATTTGGAAGTAGTCACTTTCATCATTCCTCCATAAGGTAAAGAACGGGGAACTTGTACAAGTCCCTTTCCAAATGTACGGTTACCAACAATAATGGCACGATCAAGGTCTTGCAATGAGCCCGACAGGATTTCTGAAGCAGAAGCCGTACCACTGTTTACCAATACGGCAATCGGAATATCCAGATCCAGCGGTTCACGCAAAGTCTTGTATGTGTTGCTTGCCTGTTTCGTCTTTCCCTTGGTTGTTACGATTACTTTTCCACGGGGCAGGAAGTAATTGGCTATTTCCACTGCTTCATCCAACAGACCGCCACCGTTATTACGGAGGTCGATGACCAAAGAAGTAGCTCCCTGTTTCTTCAGATCCAGCAATGCTTTTTTGAAATCCTTGGAAGGGTTGCCGGAGAATGTGCTCAGGCTGATATATCCCACCTTATTATCCATCACGGTAGCATATGGGATGGCAGGGGTCTGAATAGATTCACGTACGATAGTAAACTCCATCGGGGTTTGTCCGCCTTTCTCATTAGGACGCTCCACTTTCAGTTTAAAGCTCGTACCCGCCTGTCCGCGCAACATCTGGCTGACTTCCGAATTATTCTTTCCTGCCAGATCTTTTCCGTCTATTTCCATCAGGATATCTCCCGCCTTCAGTCCCGCTTTGGCCGCCGGAGTTCCTTCGAACGGTTCGGCAATCATGGAACGTTTCAACTTCGTATTATAGGTAATAAGAGAACCGATACCTCCAAAGCTTCCTTTCACCATCTGTTCCAGTTCGCTTTGATCTTCCTCCGGGTAATATTCTGTATAAGGATCCAGCGAGAAAAGCATATTGTCGATTCCTTCGCGAATGGTCTTGTTCGGATCAATGGTATCCACGTAGAACATATCCAGTTCTTTCACAATCGCATTAAATGTATCCAGATTCTTGGCAATCTGGAAATTGCGGTCGTCTCCACTCTTAAAACTAAAGAAAGCTACAGTAGCTATTACAGCCACCAAAACAAGAGCTATCCGCCTATTCAGCAATTTTTTCATATATCTTTCATTAAAATGAGACGTAAAAGTAACTCAAACCTTGGTTATTCCGCCAGAACCTTGTTAATATTTAACTTAATTTCATCCCAGCGCTCCGGAGAGATTGTTGTTCCAATCACCTGAATAACATTTCCCGAGAGAATAGAACCAATTTTTGCACATTTTTCGAGCGAGTATCCGCACGTCAGACCATACAGAAATCCGGCAGCGAAATAATCGCCTGCGCCGGTGGTATCCAGAACTTTTTCTACAGGAATAGCCGACACTTTAATTTCTTCCGTACCTTTACGGATATAAGATCCGTTTGCTCCAACTTTCACAATAGCAATGCTGCATTTCTTGGCTATCACTCTCAGAGCTTCCTCTGGTTCTTCGCCGGTAAATGCTTTCGCTTCTTCCTCGTTTGCAAAAACGATATCCACATACTTATTTATTAATAAGGAGAAAAATTCCAGGTCATTCTCCACGATATTATAACTTGCCATGTCGAGACAGATCTGCAGACCGGCCTCTTTAGCCAGTTCAATGGCATGAAGAATCATTTCGTGATCCTGAACAAGGTATCCTTCTATAAATAGGTATGCATATCCTTTGAACATCTCCAATGTCAGATCTTCGGCTTTCAAAGAAGCAGCTGCTCCCAGATAGGTACCAAAAGTACGCTCTCCATCTGGAGAAATAAAAGCGGATGCCACTCCCGAAGGAAGATGTTCGGAGGTCAATAAATTGTCTTCAATATTATTTTTCTGCAGATTTTTCCGAAAAAAATCGCCATAATGATCATTTCCTACTTTTCCGATAAAACCTGTTCCGGCACCCAGACAAGCGAGTCCAAGTATGGCATTTCCTGCCGATCCGCCTGTTGCCAGATGCGTTTTCATTTGTGAAAATTTTGTGTTAATCTGCTGTAACTTAGCGTCATCGATGAGTTGCATGCTTCCCTTGGGTAATTCCAGTTCATCCAAGAGTGTATCGTCTTTCAGGGTTGCAAGTACGTCTATCAGGGCGTTGCCCAATCCTATTATTTTGTCCATTCTCAATATTTTTTTTGCAAAGATATTGCATATTTCAAAAAAACCTACTACTTTTGCATCGCAATTGAGAAAAACATTCTTCCTTAGCTCAGTCGGTTAGAGCATCTGACTGTTAATCAGAGGGTCCTTGGTTCAAGTCCAAGAGGAAGAGCAAAACTGAAATTCTTGATTGCAACATTCTTCCTTAGCTCAGTCGGTTAGAGCATCTGACTGTTAATCAGAGGGTCCTTGGTTCAAGTCCAAGAGGAAGAGCAAAAAGAGGTGTATCGAAAGATAGACCTCTTTTTTGTTTCTGCTCTTCTCCCCCCTGCTTCGAAAATAGAGGGTCAGTCCGAAAACCGAAACTCTCATCCCCTTCTTTTATTCACAAAAACATTCTTGTCTTTTGATGGTCTATAAAACTTTAAAGATTCAAAGGTTAACAATAAACTTTCCATCTGAATAAAGTAAGTTCTTTGGGTACATGAATTAATTCGTCCGGCTATAGGCATTCTTTCGTCCGCCTATAGCCGGACGAAAGTTTGCCTATAGGCAACGTTGCGTTTGCCCATAGGCGGACGAATTAATTTATGAAGAGAAAGTACTTATTTGTAGAACAGCAACAACATAATGTAAGCATTGGCATTCATTATAGTTTATATATTAAAGAGAGTCTTCGGGAAGACGACAAGCTACCCTATTCTGCCATAGCCAACGTCAACACACTAATCCGTACTCCTTCAATCTCTGCCAGCCGAGAAGCGCACGCTACGGTAGTTGCTCCAGTCGTCAACACATCATCTACTATTAATATATGCTTTCCTGCCAAATACTCCGAACGATGCAATTCGAAGATTCCATCTACATTCTCCCAACGTTCTAAAGCTGACTTTTGTGTTTGCGTTTCCGTATTCTTCCGGCGTATGATTGCTTCGGTATCCACCGGAATACCTGTTACGGCCATAATCCCGCGCGATATCCATTCACTTTGATTGTAGCCACGTATCTGCTGTTTCTTCTTATGCAAAGGGATGGGAATGATTACATCAACTCCATGAAAGAAGTCGGAAGCCTGCAATTCGGATGCCATATATCGTCCCATAATAGCACCAATTTCTTTTTGTCCTCCATATTTGAGTTGGTGGAGAACTTGCCGAAAATCACTTCCTTTGCGATAAAAGAAAAAAGAAGTGGCACGTTCCAGAGGAAACTTACCCCAAAAGAGTTTTTCTACCGGATTGTCTTTCCGAAGATGATAATCGGTACGAGGCAAGTTTATATTGCACATGGTGCAAATACACTCTTCTCCTTTAGCCAACGATCCGCCACAAACGACGCAGCAACGGGGAAACCAAAGGGACAAAAAAGAATAAAGCCAATCTTTTATAAGTAATGTGTGTTTCATAGTAGTAGCTATTTATACAATCGCAGCAGTCTTACATATCCAACGGAGGAACTTCTGCTAAGAGTTTCAAAAATAAAGGATGCAGGTATCCATTGGTTGCAATAATATGATGACCTTCTATAAAATGGTCGTCACCATAGAAATTAGTCACGCGACCGCCTGCTTCCAACACAATCAGGGCAGCCGCCGAATAATCCCACTTACCGATAAACGCTTCGGCCCATGCATCAAAACGACCATTAGCTATATAACAGATTGCAGCCGCAGCCGAACCGTTCATGCGAATGCCTCCCACGGCTCCATAAAGGTTATCAATCAGATGGAGAGCCGTCGGTTTATACTGATCATAATTATAAGGTAATTCAGTAAACACAAATGCATTCTTGATATCCCGGACATCCGAAACATGAATTTCCTCACCATTCATGAAAGCCTTTCCTCCTTTCCAGGCATAGAAACATTCATTCCGGCAGACTTCATACACAACTCCCAAAAGCAATTCGGTACGACTGCGCAGAGCGATGCATACACAATAAGGAGCCTCATCATGAATATAATTCGTAGTTCCGTCCAACGGATCAATGACCCAGCAGTAAGGTTCGTCCTGATAAGTAGCAGAGCCTTCTTCCGTAATAAATCCTGCTTCGGGCAACAAGGCAGAAAGCGCTTTTACCAACCGTACTTCAGACTCTTTATCCACATACGACACATAATCATGCGCATGTTTTTCCATAACACGCTCACGACGGAAGTTTTTCCGCTCTTCTTTCAGAAAATGCCCAGCTTCGGTAGCTATGCGGCATACTTCAACTGTAAGTTGCTTTAAATCCAACATTTCATCTTTATTATTAAAAAGTACATCGAAGGTATAGCTTTTCTTATGAAAAACCATCCAAAATGAGTATTATTTTCAGATAGACTATCAAACATTCAATTTTCAAGGCAGAAAAACATTCAATCACATTATAATATATTTTTCTGATCTGAGGAAATGAGAATTCCCTGCAATTTTCAGAACAGGCCCGGCCTCTTCCCACAAATATACGCAACAAAGAGCTACAGAAAACACAAAGTGACAGAATGCCAGATTTGCTTTTTACATAAAAATTCCCGAATATTGCAATCTAATACTAATGCAAAGAGTTCCCTATGAAAAGAGTAGATTCCGTTATATCCCTGATATACTCGTTATCTAAATCAGAAAAGAAGCACTTCTCCCTACAGGTTATCAAGGACAAGGAGGAAAAAGACTATCTGGTGATTTATGATATTATCATAAAGAGTAAACAACCGAATGGAAATACTGTAAAAGAGGAATTTTACAGACGCAAGCCCAATGGCTCATTTGAAGTATCCATTCAATACTTATATGAAAAGCTGACGGATACGTTACTCACCCTGCGTAAAAAGAAAGATATCTATTACGATCTGCTGAATAATTTGTGCAAAGCCCGAATGCTTTATGAACGTTCTCTGTTTGAAGAGTGTTTCGAAATACTATCCAATACAATAGAACAAGCACAATTCTATGAGAACAACGAAATTCTGACGATAGCTTTGAAGCTGGAACTGGAATATCTGCTCCGTCTGAACTTTCCCAACATGACAGAACAGGAGCTTTTTCACAAACACTTCATCCAAAATGAAGCTTTGAAAAAGATTCGGAAAATCACAGAGCAATCTTCATTACACAACTTATTGAAATATCGTTTATCTCATATTGGCTCCATCAGAACAGTAAAGCAAAAACAGGATATGAATGACCTTATGGTCAACGAACTTTATATAGCCGCTTCTTCAGACTCCGAAGGTAATTTTGAATTAACACGAAACCATAAACTTTTTCAGGCTAATTACCTGATGGGAGCAGGCGATTACAGAGCTGCCTTAAATTCATACAAAGAACTAGACTCATTATTTGAGCAGAATCAGCAGTTCTGGTCAAATCCTCCTATATACTATTTATCTGTACTCGAAGGAGTACTCGGTAGCCTGCGGTCTGTGAGCAACTATGACGAAATCCCCTACTTCCTTGATAAATTAAGAAAGCTTATATCAGACAGCACTTCGCTCGAATTTAAAGTAAATGCAACTTGCCTTCTCTTCCAATACGAACTATTTCCCTATCTGGATAAAGGAGATTTTTCGAAATGTACCCAACTTATGGCAGACTACCAGGAAATACTTTATGATAAAGAAGCCTGGTTAGGCCCTATTCGAAAAAGTGAATTATTGCTTTACACCACACTCGTACACATTGGTAACCAAGAATATAAAACTGCTAAAAAGTATATCAGCAACGCTATCATAGACCATAACATAAAGTATCTGCCTTTAATGAGAACTATTCGTCTGGTCCGCCTCATCGTCTTTTATGAAGTGCAGGAGCATGAGCTAATCCAGTATGAATCCCGTTCCATCACCCGAAGTCTATCTTCGCCCAAAGAGCAGACTTTTAAAACAGAACGTATCATTTTATGGTTTCTGAATAAAAGAAATATTCCCATCCTGAAAAAAGACAGAGAAGCATTTTGGGAAAAGTTGTCTCCTGAGATTCATGAATTATATAATAATAAATATGAAAGTCAGCTTTTACGCCTCTTTGACTTTACGGCGTGGATGGAATCCAAAATTCGGAAAGAAAAACTGTCTGAAGTCCTCAGAGCACGTGCTAGCGCAAAAGAATGTTAAAGAGTAAGGTGTCTGATTCGTATTTCAGACGATAAAAACACTCTTTTCAAATCTCCATTTTCTCTTTGTAATTATATAAATTCGCTTCACATTACCTCTATATTCTCTCCTCTATACAAGGAAAATCCAATATAAGATATCATTTTTGAGATTATATAAACCAATTATTAATGTAGAAAACTATGCATGATTATTGCTTTCATTTGCATAGTCTTAATTTTTAATACTATGGAAACTATATCAATTCATAGACCCAAAATTGTAGTCATCGGTAGTTGCAATACCGATATGGTCGTGAAAGCCAACAGACTACCTGTTCCCGGAGAAACCATACTAGGCGGAACCTTCTACATGAATCCCGGTGGCAAAGGAGCTAATCAGGCGATTGCAGCCGCCCGACTGGGAGCTGAAGTCACCTTCATATCCAAAATCGGATATGATTTGTTCGGCCTGCAAGCATTGGAAATATACAGATCAGAGAAAATTAATACGGAATATATATTTACCGACCAGAAAAGTCCGTCCGGAGTTGCACTTATCTCCGTAGATTCTTTCGGTGAAAATAGCATTATCGTAGCACCGGGAGCAAGCCGTTCGCTTTCTATTGAGGATATCAATAAAGCCGAAGAAAAAATCAAGGAAGCTGATATTATTCTCATGCAACTTGAGATTCCCATAGACACAGTGGAATATGCAGCTACTATTGCTTGCAAATATGGGAAAAAGGTAATCCTCAATCCGGCTCCCGCGTCCAGCCTGAGCAACTCATTCTTAATGAACGTGCACACCATACTCCCCAACCGCATTGAAGCGGAAATGTTATCCGGAATCAAAGTGATGAATATAGAAAGCGCTCATCGTGCCGCTCAGGCTATCGGAGAGAAAGGTATAGAGAATGTTGTCATTACTTTAGGTAAAGACGGGGCTTACGTAAAAGAGAAAGATGAATATACCATGATTCCCGCAAAGGAAGTAGAGACGATTGACACAACAGGTGCCGGAGATGTATTTTGCGGAGCATTCAGCGTCTGCCTGTCTGAAGGGCATTCACTCGCTAAATCTGTGAAATTTGCCAATGCGGCGGCAGCTATAGCAGTCACGCGAATCGGTGCACAGAGTGCGATTCCTTATAAAAGAGAAGTTGTGCTATAAACGAGATAAGACCTAGGTTAAACACATAAATCTGTTCAAATGAAAGTAGTAGTTATTGGAAGTTCAAACATCGACATGGTTGCACAAGTCAACCATCTCCCGGCGCCTGGCGAAACAGTCGGAGATGCCAGTTTCATGCAATCCCTCGGGGGGAAAGGCGCCAATCAGGCTGTAGCAGCAGCAAGACTCGGGGGATCTGTAACGTTCATTACCTCTTTGGGAAATGATATGTATGCAGAAATTCTAAAAAAACACTTTAAGAAAGAAGGTATCACTACTGATTATATCATAGATGATGTTAATCAGCCCACAGGGACTGCACTCATTTTTGTTGCCGACAGTGGTGAAAACTGCATAGCAGTAGCTCCCGGAGCTAACTATTCTTTATTACCCGGTTCAATTATTCATTTTTCAAAGGTAATTGACGAAGCAGATATCATAGTTATGCAAGCCGAGATTCCTTACGAAACGATTAAAAGAATAGCTCTTCTGGCTAAACAAAAAGGTAAAAAGGTATTGTTTAATCCCGCACCCGCCTGCCTGATTGATGAGGAGCTGATGAAAGCCATTGATATACTAGTCGTCAATGAACTGGAAGCAGCCTTCATCTCAGGAATTGAATATACAGGAAATAATCTTGAAGAAATCGCTCTAAGCTTATTACAGGCAGGTGCACGCAATGCTGTGATCACATTAGGAAGTCAAGGTGTATATATGAAAAACGACAAAGAAATCATTCAGCTTCCCGGATACAAAGTAAATGCGATTGATACTATTGCAGCAGGTGACACGTTCTGTGGTGCATTGGCTGTAATTTGTGCCCAAAGGGAAATAGACCGAGATGCATTGAGTTTTGCGAATGCCGCGGCAGCTATCGCTGTTACACGTTCTGGTGCCCAACCGTCTATTCCTACTCTCGATGAAGTAAAACACTTCATGTTAGAAAAAGAATTAGCCTTATCATTCAACTTTTAAATTTCATGGATTATGAAAACTAATCGACACTCTACTCTCTTAAAGAAAGCTGTCCACCTGATAACTTATAACTCAAGTCATAAGCTTATCTGCCTGCTGGGCTACCTACTTTTATGTTCAATGAATACATATGCTCAGAATTATGTATCCGGAACAGTAAAAGATAATAATGGAGAACCTCTACTGGGAGTTTCCATAAAAGTAAAAGATGGGAATATAGTATCCGGAACCGTCACTGACTTTAACGGACACTACCAAGTGAAAGCGGATCCAAGTTCAACTATTGAATTCAGTTACATCGGATTTAAAACAGTCCAGTTTACAGTAGGTGATAGAAAAATGATAAACGTAACACTGGGAGTTGACGACAATTTATTGGATGAAGTGATCGTTGTAGGTTATGGTACCCAAAAGAAGATTAATTTAACCGGTTCTGTCGGAGTCATTGACTCGAAAGCCTTCGAAGCAATCCCTGTATCCAATGCAGTCCAGGCATTACAAGGACAGGTTCCCGGTTTGAATATTTATAGCAATCAGGGAGGAGGTCTCAATCAGAAACAATCGATCAATGTACGTGGAGTCGGAACTATCGGAGAAGGTTCTACAGGAAGTGCCCTAGTCTTGATAGATGGTATGGAAGGAGATATTTATTCCATTAATCCGCAGGATATAGAATCTATTTCAGTTCTGAAAGATGCGGCAGCTTCTTCTATTTATGGTTCCAGAGCGCCATTCGGAGTAATCTTAGTAACGACCAAGAAAGGAAAGGCCGGTAAAGCGCAAGTTAACTACAACAACAGTTTTCGTGTAAGTAGCCCTATCAACATGCCTTCTTCATTAGACTCTTACACGTTCTCCTTATACTATAATGATGCAGCTGCCAATTCCGGATGGGGACCTTACAACTGGGTCTCGGAAGAAAGGATAAACCGCATCAAAGACTATATGGCCGGCAAGATTACCGATTCTACCATCCCCGTGCCCAATAATCCTTCGTTATGGGCAGACGGATATTCACAAGGAAATGATAATATTGATTATTATGACTATTTTTTCAAAGACAATGTCTTTGCACACGAGCACAATATCAGCGTTACTGGCGGGACAGACAAAATACAATACTATTTATCAGCGAACTATTTAGGTCAGGATGGAGAGCTCAGAATCGGAGATGAATACTCAAACAGATATACTGCATCTGCAAAAATCAACGCACAATTATCAAAAATAGTATCAGTCGGATTCAATACTCGCTTTATCAGAAGTGACTATGTACAGCCGACACATCTTAATGAAAGTTTTTTTGCCGAAATCGGACGCCAATGTTGGCCTACCAAACCTCTCTATGACCCAAATGGTATTCTATATGACGACCATGTGCTCCAAATGCAAAACGGAGGTGAAAAACAAGAACGAAACACTTGGCTCTACCAACAACTGAATATAACGGTAGAACCTATCAAAGGGTGGCGACTGATTGGAGATTTAAGCTATCGATACAATACACAATATTCACACTGGGATTACTTAACTGTTCATCAGACAGGTGTTGACGGAAAGACTAAGGGCAATACATGGAATAACGATTCCCAAGTACATGAAGGCACTTATGCCAGCGATTATTTTAATGTAAATCTCTATACAGATTATGCAAAGACCTTTGCAAAATCACATAATATGAAAGTTCTTTTCGGGTTTCAAGCCGAACAAAATAATTATAAAGATATAGCTGCTGAGAAGCTAGGAGTCATTTATCCGGGAAAACCGACTATCAACACTTCTACCGGAATGGATTCAAATAACCAAAAAGTTGCTCCGAATGTAGCAGGTGGACACAACAGATGGGCTACCGCCGGATTCTTCGGCAGATTGAATTATGATTACCTGGAAAAATATCTTCTGGAAGTAAATCTACGCTATGACGGTTCCTCACGATTTCGTAGTGACAGTCGTTGGGGATTTTTCCCTTCCGCATCAGTAGGCTGGAACATAGCCAGAGAAAAATTCTTCCTGCCTGTCAGCAAAGTTGTCAACACATTTAAGGTCAGAGCCTCTTATGGTAGTTTGGGTAACCAAAATACATCTTCTTTATATCCGACTTATTCTACAATCGGTACAGGAACAGGATCATGGATCATTGACGGAACATTAGCCAATATTGCCTGGGCACCTTCACTCGTCAGCTATAATCTCTCCTGGGAGAAAATCCGTACATGGAATGCCGGAGTTGACTTTGGCCTGTTTAACAATCGGCTAACCGGCTCTTTTGATTATTACATTCGTAAAACTGACGATATGGTCGGCCCTTCGGAGAAATTGCCTGTAGTCCTTGGAACAGCCGTTCCCAGTTCCAATAATACAAATCTTAAAACATTCGGATGGGAACTGGAACTAATGTGGAAAGACCGGTTAAATAATGGATTGAATTATAGTGCCCGCTTTACACTTGCCGACAGTCGTACCAAGATTACTCGTTATTCAAATCCTTCCGGACTGATAGATGGATTTTATGCCGGAAAATACGTGGGTGAAATATGGGGATATGAAACGATAGGCATTGCACAATCTGACCAGGAAATGGCCGAACACATCGGAAGATTAATCAACGGTGGACAAAGTAATCTCGGACAAGACTGGAAAGCCGGAGACATTATGTATAAAGATCTGAATGAAGACGGAAAAATTGATGCCGGAAGCCGCACCTTACAAGATCACGGTGATTTAAAAAGAATAGGTAACTCCACGCCCCGATATAATGTAGGACTGGAATTAGCCGCCGATTGGAAAGGATTCGATATCAGAATGTTCTGGCAAGGAACATTGAAAAGAGATTATTTTCAGGGTAGTTACTACTTCTGGGGTGCAAACGGTAGACAAGGGCCCTGGTTTTCCACAGCACTAAAAGGACACGATGATTATTTCCGAAATGACGAAGCCAGTCCATTGGGAACGAATCTGAATTCCTACTATCCAAGACCCTTATTCAACACCGATAAAAACCAGCAATCACAAACTAAATATTTACAAGATGCATCTTATCTACGTCTGAAGAATCTGCAGATAGGATATAGCTTGCCACACAACATCGTACAAAAAATGGGAATGCAGCACCTTAGGATATTCGCATCCGGTGAAAACTTGTTCACCATTACGAGCCTTATTGACTTCTTCGACCCCGAATCAATCGAAGGCGGTAGTTGGGGACACGGAAACGTTTACCCACTATCCCGAACATTCTCTTTTGGATTAAATGTCACATTCTAAAAACAGGATATTATGAAAAGACTTACGATATCAACCTTATTGAGCGGAGTGCTCTTTTTGACAAGTTGCAATGATTTCCTAAATCAAGAACCTCTTGATCAACTTTCTCCAAATGAATATCTGACAACAGAAAGTAATATTGCAGCTTTTGCTACTGATCAATATCAAGTGCTACCTACTCATGGCACCTATGGATATGGAACTTTTGAAATTGACAATAACACAGATAATATGGCCGGTATGCAACCTAACGTAATGTATGCACCCGGATACTGGAAAGTAGGACAAGAAGGAGGCTCATGGTATTTCGCTGATATTTACCGATGCAATTATTTCTTTGAAAATGTGCTTCCATCGTATGAAAACAATGCCATTGTCGGAAACACGACCAATATCAAACACTATATCGGAGAAATGTATTTCTTCAGAGCTTTCATGTATTTTGAAAGATTAAAATCATTAGGCGACTTTCCTATTATTACTAAAACTTATCCTAATGAACGTGAAGCTCTGATAGAAATCAGCAAACGAGCCCCCCGAAATGAAGTAGCCAGATTTATCTTATCTGATCTGGACAAAGCTATAGAAATGATGCAAAACATAGCTCCTTCCGGAGGTAAGAACCGGCTAAGCAAAGACTGCGCTATCCTTCTCAAGTCAAGGGTCGCACTTTACGAAGGCTCATGGCTGAAGAATTTTAAAGGAACAGCTTTTGTACCCAATGGACCGGGATGGCCGGGAGCAAATAAAGATTATAATGCTAATTACTCATTTAAATCCGGAAGTATTGAAAAAGAATCAGAGTTCTTCTTTGATGAAGCTATTAAAGCGGCACAAATCATAGCAGAAAAATATAATATATTAACTGCCAATACAGGAGTATTCCCACAAACTTCTTCGGAACCTGAAAATCCTTATTTCAGTATGTTCTGCGATATTGACATGGAGAAATACAATGAAGTACTTTTATGGAGGCGCTACAACACAGGATTAGGAGTGGCAAATGAAGTTTGTCAATACGGATGTGTCGGCAACAATGGAGTAGGCACTACTAAAAGCATGATTGACGCCTTTATTCTTAAAAATGGAGAACCTATTTATGCATCCCTGATGTGGGCAGATGAAAACTCATCTTATTGGGGAGATAATAATATCATTCATATCACTAAAAACAGGGATACCCGTGCAGACATCTTCATCAAAAAGCCAGGACAGAAAAATTTGCATACTCAGGCAGGAGATCATGGGGTAGTAGAAGAATGGGGACCCAATATAACCGCCTCTTCTGTTACAGAAAAGTACAATACAGGCTATGCCTTACGCAAAGGATTAAACCCTGACGGGAAATACACAAATAACACTCAAAGTATTGTCGGTTCTATCATATTCCGTACAGCCGAAGCCTATCTCAACTATATAGAAGCTTATTATGAATTGCATGGTTCACTCGACTCCTATGCAGAAAAGTACTGGAAAGCGATTCGTCGCAGAGCCGGCATTGATGAGGACTATACCAAAACAATCAGGCTTACAGATATGTCAAAAGAAGCAGAAACTGATTGGGGGGCATATTCCGGCGGAGAAATTATTGATGCCACACGTTATAATATCCGCCGTGAACGAAGATGTGAGTTGATGGCGGAAGGTTTACGTAGCATGGACTTACATAGATGGCGTTCAATGGACCAGATGATTACCAAACCCTACCATATCCTAGGAATGAATTTATGGCAGGAAATGTATGGCTGGGACTGGTATAAAGATTCTAACGGCAACTCCATTCTTAAAGAAGGAGAAAATGTTTCACCACGTAGCTTCAGTACTTATCTTGCTCCTTATCACATCACAGCCAATAACATTGTTTACAACGGCTATAAATGGAATATGGCACACTATCTCGATCCGATAGCAGCAGAACATTTTCTGGTTACTTCATCCGGAGGTGATTTGGATTCTTCTCCTATCTATCAGAATCCGGGCTGGCCTATGACAGGAGGAGGAACCCCGCAATAATCCAATAATCTACTAATTTAACAAAGACCAATTATGTATAAAAGAATGATAATACTAACTTACGCACTGGTTTTCTTTTCATTATTCGCAACAGCTTGTTCTGACAATAATAATGAAACATACGTCGAACCAATACTTTCTCAAATAGAAGTAAGTAAACTAGTGACTGAAAACAACAAAACATATGTTTCTGTTGACGGTAAACCTTTTCCGTTTCTTGGTGCACAAATACGCCTTGATGCCCTTCTCAATTGTGACAAGATGACTATTAATGAAGTGGAAAACTACTTCAAGAAAGCTCAGGAACTGGGACTAAATTGTGTGCAAATTCCAATTTCATGGAATATGGTAGAGCCTAAAGAAAACAAGTACGATTATAGTATCGTAAACTCAATCTTGCAGTTCGTCAACAAGTATAATTTGAAAATGGAATTACTTTGGTTCAGTACGAATATGGTAGGAGATTCATTCTCCTACCTGATACCTCAATATGTGCTTCAAGAATATAACAAAAGGCTCAGCCGGAATGATGAAGGAAATTTTTGGAACTATTATGGTTATCAATACACCATGATTCTTGATGATGAATGGATACTGGAGAGAGAAACCAAAGCCATCACCGCCTTATTTAACCACATCCGATACTGGGATTCTCAAAATGGAGACAAGCACCCCGTTATATCAGCTCAGATCCATAATGAACCTGATGCGTTAATGCGCTGGAGAATCGACCAAAAAGATTTAAAATATCGGGATGGGACCCCTCTAAGCAAAGAGAAGGCCTGGACAATGATCACAAATGCATTAAATACTGTAGGAAAAGCTGTAAAAAACAGTTCTTACAGAGTAGTAACTCGTGTCAATCTAATTTACGGTGATGGTATTAATCCATTTCCAGAGGCAACTAATGCTCGCCCCAAAGATGTATTCGATCTTCAAGGCATTGATTTCATTGGCGTTGATGCTTATAAAGATAATGTTAAACATCTCAAAAATGAAGTCATGGCATACGCATCAATTGCAGGAAATTATGCGCTGGTTGCCGAGAACAAAGGTAGTTATGCAAACAGTCCGAGTCTTATCTTGACATCTTTCGCATTAGGAGGAGGCTATGATATTTACGATTTGGCTACCAGTAACTTCTTTATCAACAACACCACCGAACCGGACCAAATTGACCACGGAATTTATACATGGGATTTACAAGAAAAAGATTTTACACCTCCTACTCGTAGTCTCATAAAAGGCTTGGCGGCAGCTTATATAGATGTTGCCAAAGTAAAACCGGAGAACTTTGCAGCATTTAATATTAACGATAATCAGCCAAAAGACAAATTAGAACAACTAATATGTACTACTGGAGCACAAATCACATTCCAGACAAATAATGCTTCTTTAGGTTTCGTATTAGATATGCACAATTATTTACTGATTTATAGTTTGAATGACTCTCAATTCAAACTAGAGAATGGTAAATTTGGAGAAACCATTTCCGGAAGATATGATGTAAATGGCACATTTACCAAAGAAGGAACTGCAACTTTAGAAAATCAGACTCTCCATGCTAAAGGAGGCGTACTTTATAAAGTAAATTATTCCTCGCAACAATCATTAACCAGCAATACAATTGAGAATATTGGAAATAACTTATAAAAACCCAAGATATGTTCAAATATATAGCAATCATTCTAATAACCGTCTCTTTATTCTGTTCCTGTGCACAACAAAAAGAGACTACTTCTGCAATTCCTGTCATACTCGACACGGATGTTGGAAATGATATCGATGATGTTTTAGCCATGCAAATGCTGCTTAATTATGAGAAAAAAGGAAAAATTGATTTGCTAGGTATCACTATAAGCAAGTGTAATCCTTATTCACTGGAATATATTGACGCTTATTGTCGTTTCAACGACAAATACGACATACCTTTAGGTTATGCTTATAATGGGATGAATACAGACGACGGACATTATCTCCGCCAAACGCTGGATACTATTATTGACAACAATAAAATATTACATCCAAAAAGAAGCCTAAAAGATCATATTCCGGAAGGATATAAACTGTTGCGTAAATTGCTGGCAGAGCAAGAAGATCATTCTGTGGTATTTATAGCCTTAGGCCCGGAAACAAATCTAGCCCGTTTGCTTATCTCGGAAGCAGATGAATACAGCGAGCTGGATGGAAAAGCCTTGGTAGCACAAAAGGTAAAATTACTATCTGTCATGGGAGGACTCTATGGTAATGAATTCGACTTCCCTGAATGGAACATTGTTAATGATCTGAATGCAGCCCAAATTACTTTCAAAGAATGGCCTACTCCAATTATTGCCAGCGGATGGGAACTAGGAAACAAAATTCGATATCCTCATCAAAGTATATTAAATGATTTTGCCGGCAGTTATAAACATCCTCTGTGCGTATCATATAAAATATATCAGGAAATGCCATATGACAGAGAAACATGGGATTTGACATCCGTGCTACAAGCCATAGAACCGGGGAATAATTATTTCAATTTATCCGAGAAGGGAACAATCACCATAGACAGTATCGGACAAAGTATTTTTTCTCCTTCTGAAAGCGGTAAACACCAATATCTCACTATTCAAGGGGAAGAAAATATTCGGGCAACCCGCAACGCACTTATAAGACAAGTGACAGGAAAAGAGAATTGAAATCTTAAAAAAAAATCATTATGTATATAGTCAATAGTTACACCTTAGCTATTATCTTCTGCTTTATCACAATGATATGCTGGGGATCGTGGGGAAATACCCAAAAACTGGCCAGTAAGAATTGGCGTTATGAACTTTATTATTGGGACTACACCATCGGCATCTTGCTGTTCGCCCTACTTCTGGTATTCACACTAGGAAGTTTCGGAGATTCGGGAAGAGGTTTTCTGGAAGACATCCAACAAGTGGAAGCGGCATATATTGCCAGTGCACTTATCGGAGGAGCTATTTTCAATGCTTCCAATATTCTCCTTTCCGCCTCAGTATCCATTGCCGGAATGGCAGTAGCTTTTCCATTGGGAGTAGGACTGGCATTGGTATTAGGAGTATTCATTAATTATTTCAGCTCCCCCAAAGGAGATCCGTTCTGGCTATTCACAGGAGTCGTACTGATTGTTATCGCCATCATTTGCAACGGTATTGCAGCCGGTAAGAATCAAAAGGCGGGAACCAATAACAGCAAAAAGGGAATTATTCTTGCTGCTATTGCCGGTATACTGATGTCATTCTTTTACCGGTTTGTCGCCGCTGCCATGGATTTGAACAACTTTGAATCACCGACAACCGGAATGGCAACTCCTTATACTGCATTCTTCATCTTTGCTATCGGAATCTTCCTAAGCAACTTCCTCTTCAATACACTTGTGATGAAGCGTCCGTTCGTTGGTCTACCCGTCACTTACAAGGAATACTTTGCCGGAAAAGCAAGTACACACATGGTCGGAATTCTCGGAGGATGCATCTGGGGATTAGGTACGGCATTAAGCTACATTGCCGCAGGAAAAGCGGGAGCAGCCATTTCTTATGCACTTGGACAAGGAGCACCGATGATTGCTGCCCTTTGGGGTGTTTTCATCTGGAAAGAATTTACCGGTAGCTCCAAAGCGACAAACAGACTTTTGGGAGTCATGTTTATATTATTCATTTTGGGCCTGACATTCATTGTCATCTCAGGAGGAAGCTAAAATAAAAAAGAGGTAAAGGAACTATTAGGTATTATCAATATAAAAAGAATCACCCCAAAAGTTAGAAACTAAACTTTTGGGGTGAAATTCAATTCTATGATTCAAACTATCATATACATTATTCAGACCGTTATATCCAGCAAAGTTTCTCCCTTTGCATCCAACACCCTGACTCTGAGTTCTTCTTTCCTCTTCTCAAGAATCATCACGGTAGCACCCTCCATCTTATATCCTCCACCTATAACAACCGGAAAATGATTCCCCAATTCACCTTTCGGGTGATAAGCATACTTATGAGTATGAGCATTCAGACAGATATCAAAAGGAGCTTTTTCCAGCAGCTTAGTCCATAGTTCAGTACAAAGATTCTTTCCATCATTACCATAAAGAGGGATATGGTGCAGAAGGATACGTTTCTTCGCTTTCTTAAATTCTTTGGCAGCCAGTTCTTTCTTCAGAAAACCGACCTGTTCATTACGTAACTGGGTGAAATCATTCAAATCATAATAGACCCAATGATCGTCTGTTTTGTCTTCTCCACAGTCCAGCATGACAATACGGGTATCTCCCCAGTTGAAAGAGCCATAAGTCTTGTCACCTACATAATCAAAATGGTCACGCAAACCGATAGAATAGGCGTTCCGGATTTCGTGATTCCCCCGCATAAAGAAAGTCGGGATACAATCTCCGTTCATTCCTTCGGTCAGTTCACTGATAAAGGCAGTTGCCTGATCATGACTTGCCGGGTCGTCTACACAATCACCGTTGAAAACAACAAAATCATAGTCAATATCCTGAATTTGCCTGCACAAAGCCCGGAAGGTATGGGTATGCTGATGCAGGTCATTGAACACAACAGCAGTAAAAGAATCCGTACCGGTTACAGGCAGAGTAAATTCACTGAAAGCAGAACGGGCAGTATTTCCGAAAACTTTCTTATATGCCTGATAAAGCAACATTTCTTGTGAACAGACACGATAATAATACTTTTGACCGGGCTGCAAATCATCCAGCCGTATTTTATGTAACTTGTTATTGCAGACTACCTGTCCGTCAACAATAGTACGCGCACGCTTTAATTGAGTCGTATCCGTACCGTATTCTACCCAACAATAAGCAGGAACAGTGGTTTCCCACATCACGGTCATTCCATTTCCAACCGGATTCTGCAAATAGGGTTTAGTACGGAATATCTTATCCGCCTTTTCGGCAGTGCGCAGTTCCACAACAATAGGGCGATGATCGGATGCTACAGGTTCATTCACCACTTCCGAAGAGACGACGGCAAATCCTTTATCATTCTGCTTAAAAGCCGCCACGTAATCAATAGTCTCCTTTGGGGCGGGAGCAGGAAAAGTGTGTTGTTTGGGATTAGAGAGTATCCGAAATTCTTTCTGCAACTCTTTGATAAAATCCGATTCCGGCTCCGCATTCATGTCTCCTGCCAAAAAAAGAGGCTTTTTATAGGAAGCAGCAAAAGTTTTCAGAATCTCCAATGACTTCATCCGGTCTTCTTCCGTAAGGGATAAATGAGTGCAACAGTAAATATAATCTTCAAACTCCGCTAAGATCAATGCACGGGCTTCTTCCCTGCCGGGCAAAGCTATAGCCTGCAAGTGAAGCGGAGCTTTCTTTGACAGCAGACCGATTCCGTATTTTCCGCCATCATAATCTATAGCTGGAGCAAAGCAGGCATACATCTGTGTCCGCTCGGCTATCTCACCTAATACATATTTCTGATTACTCCGATTGGTCACGCTGTCTACTTCCTGCACAGCTACCACATCGGGAGAAGCGTTATTAATCACATTTGCAATACGCTGGAAGTCACAGACACCATCCATGCCTGTTGCATTTTTGATGTTATAGGTCATCAGTCTCAACGTATGCTGAGCCTGCACCGGAACAATTAACAAGATCGCGGAAATCAGTAAGAATATCTTTTTCATGTTTCTCATTGGGGGTTAAATATTAGAATCACAAAGGTAAGAAAAAAATAAAAGCCACAAGAGACTTTTTACAATCTCTGTGGCCATTACTTATACATGAGGGGAAATGTATAAATAATCTATTTTATCAGATGATGCCCCGCACGCGGTCATCAAAGGCAGAAAGGGCAGCTTTCGCACCTTCGCCCATAGAAATAATAATCTGTTTGTAAGGTACGGTCGATACGTCTCCGGCTGCATAGATTCCCGTCACATTGGTACGGCAATGCGCATCGATAACGATTTCACCCGGTCGGTTTGTTTCCACAATATCACGGAAAACGCTGCTATTGGCGGAAAGTCCGATCTGCACGAATACTCCGTCCAGTTCTACCAAACGTTCTTCTTCCGTCTTACGGTCTTTGATGCGCAAGGCTGTCAGTTTATCGCCATTACCGATTACTTCTGTCGTTTGCGAACTCACGAATACTTCCACATTCGGCAGAGATTTAAGTCTTTCCTGAAGGACATTATCCGCTTTCAGTTCATCCATAAATTCAAAGACGGTGACTTTAGAACAGATACCTGCCAAGTCAATGGCTGCCTCGATGCCGGAGTTTCCACCGCCCACTACCGCAACCTGCTTTCCTTTATAGAAAGGACCGTCGCAATGAGGACAGAAAGCGACTCCACGCCCGATATAATCGTTCTCGCCGGGAACATTCAGTTTTCGCCAGCTTGCACCTGTAGCGATAATCAATGCAGGAGCAATGAATTTCTCTCCTACGAAAGTAGTTACCAGTTTATCTTTTCCGGCAAGTTCTACCTTTTCTATCTTACGCTGTTCCAACAAATCAACAGGATAACGCAGAAGATGCGTTTTCAGATTATCGGCAAGTTCGCTTCCTGTTGTTTCGGGAACCGAAATCAGATTCTCAATGCCTACCGTCTCTTTCACCTGTCCGCCGACACGCTCGGCAACAATCGCCACGCGCAAGCCTTTACGGGCAGAATAGATGGCTGCTGATACTCCGGCAGGACCGCCACCGGCTACGATAACATCGTATTCCTTCACTTCCGTCTCCACCTTGGTTTCATCAATACCGTATTGCGCTTCCAGTTTAGCAAGCAATTCGCCAAATTCGCCACGACCTACATGAAGCAGTTTCCCATCGGCAAATACAGAAGGCACGCCTTGTATCTTCAAGGCATCCACTTCATCCTGATACAGTGCACCGTCAACCATTTCATGAGTAATGGAAGGATTCAGTGTGGTCATTGCATTCAATGCCTGAACTACATCCGGACAGTTGGTGCAAGTCAGTGAGACATAGGTCACTAAGTGTATCGGACCCTTCAAGGCTTTCACACGGTTGCAGACAGCCTCATCCGGAAAATTCTTTCCCTTACCGTCCAGATTCAGGATGGCGAGTAATAAAGAAGTAAACTCATGTCCGTTGGGGATAGCACGGAAAGTAATTCCTGTAGGTTTACCATTCTTTCCTATCGTAAATTTAAGTCCGCTTCCTTCATTTACCATACAAGTGATGTGATCGGAACATTCGGCTACATCGCTCAGCAATTCCAGCAATTCGGCACGGCTTTCATGACTGGCTGATACGGATATATCAAAGGTAAAGTCAGCCTCCAATCCGGCAAAAATACCCTTCAGTTGTTCTTTTAATGCAGGTTCTAACATCTCTCTTTCTCCTTTCATTCTTTTAAAAGAAGGGCCGGCAGCGTCTCCGTTACCGGCCCTTCACACACATTATCAAGATCTATCAAATCTTACCGACAAGGTCAATGCTTGGCTTCAGAGTAGATTCGCCCTTCTTCCATTTAGCCGGGCAAACTTCTCCGTCGTGAGTAGCCACAAACTGTGCGGCTTCTACTTTGCGAAGCAATTCGCTGGCGTCACGACCAATATTGTTATCATTCAGTTCCACCACTTTAATCTTTCCTTCCGGGTTTACTACGAATGTACCGCGGTAAGCCATACCTTCTTCTTCGATATATACACCCAGTGCACGGCTCAAAGCGCCTGTCGGGTCTGCCAGCATCGGGTATTTGATCTTACGGATACTTTCGGAAGCATCATGCCAGGCTTTGTGTACGAAATGCGAGTCAGTACTTACCGAGTAGATTTCCACACCCATTTCCTGGAACTGAGCATATTTGTCAGCCATATCTACCAATTCTGTCGGACATACAAATGTAAAGTCTGCAGGGTAGAAGAAAAGGATTGCCCATTTACCTTTCAGGTCGTTGTTGGTTACTGTCTTGAAAGCTCCGTTTTGAAAAGCCTGAACACTGAATTCAGGAAGTTGAGAATTTAAAATTGGTTCCATACTCTTTATTGCTTTTATTGTTATTAATTGATTTGACTTATAACGTCAGAAACATCGTTTTGTTTTTTGTTTCTGATGCAAAGATAAAGGCGGAAACCCCGCCTTTGCAAAAAAAGTCCAATCGAATAATTCTATCGGATAATAGATGAAACCAATATGCCTGTCAGTGAAGCTGCCTTCTTCTACTTCTTTGTTTTCAGCAAACGCATACTGAGAAAGCCTGCCAGAAAGATAACGATGGTTCCGAAGACAATGGTCAGGTTAGCATGAAACGGGCTTGCATATTCGCTCATGAAACCATCCTTAAAGAAGATAGGAGACAAGCTCATCCAGACGACAACGATAATTCCACAGATCACTCCCAAAACGGCGTCAACATTCCGCGCCTTCTTTGAAATATACCCCAACAGGAAGAGTCCCAGCATACCACCGCTGAAGATGGAGGACAAAGCCCACCAGGCATCCAGCGCACTCTCTACATTCAGAAATGCCAGCGCTACGAAAATACCGATGATTCCGATCAGTACATTCGAAACATACAAGGCTCTCACTGATTGTTTTTCTGTCGGTTTCTTATTTATATAACGGGCATAATAGTCCGTCAGAATGATGGTAGCCGAACTTGTAATGCTTGTAGCCACCGTACTCATTCCCGCCGCAAAAATGGAGGCGATCAATAATCCGGTAAGTCCGGTCGGAAGCGCATGTACAATAAAATAGGGAAAGACCGCATCCCCCTCGACCCCTGCCGGAAGCAGTTCCGGAAACGTCTTGTAATATGCATACAATGCCGTACCTATCATAAAGAATACCGCAGAAACCGGAATAAATAAATAACCTCCGAAGAGAGCGGAAAACTTAGCCTGTTTATCACTTTTTGCCGTCAGATAACGCTGTACGTAGTTCTGATCGATACCATAATTCTGTAGATTGATAAATATACCGTAAATAAGGCATACCCAAAAAGTAGACTCGGTCAAGCTGCTGCCGAAACTTCCCAAACTGAATTCCTGGTCAGTAACGGCTATCTGAAATACCTGCGCAGGCTCTTCGGGCATCTTAAACATCAGCACACAAAGACAAACAACCGCACCACCAATCAGAATAAATCCCTGAATCGCCTCCGTCCATATTACAGCTTTCAGACCACCCAGCATTGAATAGGCAATAATGGCAACGCTGGTTACTGCGATAATCATCTTGATATCCCATCCCAGCAGGGCATTCATAGGCAACGCGAGCAGATACAGAATAGACCCCATCCGGGCAACCTGCGTCAAAAGATAACACGATGACGCATATACACGCGCCCAGGGTCCAAAGCGTTCTTCCAGAAAGCTGTAAGCCGATACGCTTCCGATAGAACGATAAAAGGGTACAAAGTATTTAGCAGCAAAATACGAGGCTATCGGAATGGACAAGCTGAATACAAAAGCATTCCAATCGGACATATAGGCCTTGCCCGGATAAGCCAGATAACTGATACTACTTACATACGTTGCGAAAATAGACATTCCCACAACCCAACCCGGAAGGGAACGTCCTGCCGAAGTAAATTCCTCCGACGAACGTTTCTTGTTGAAGAAAGAGCAGCCGAAGACAACAACTCCCCCCGTGAAGAATAAAAAGATAATAATGTCGAGAATAGACATAGCCGTTCATTTTTTCTTAATTAATTACCTGAGCACTACATCAACTCCCAAATTTTGAAGTGCCTTCCATATTTTTCCTCTTTCCCGTTGTTCGAACTTATGGAAAGGCGCAGCCACATAATCGCTGCATATTCCGAGTAGACTGAGAGCACATTTCAGACCTTTCAGGTAACTGGACCCATGTTGCCCTACCGTATATATCGTAGCACTGATTTGCATTACTTTTTCCTGCAAACGTCTCACTTCTTCCATATCTGCATTCTTCGCAGCGTTGTATAAGCTCACATACAATTCGGGGAACATATTCGCACCACCGTTTACGCCGCCATGAGCCCCCAGCAGTACGGATTCCGCCATAATTTCTTCCGGTCCCACCAGCATCGAGAAATCCGGATTATCTTTCATGGCATACATCACCGACTGGAAATAAACCGTATTTGCCGAACTGTCTTTAAAACCGATCACGCCGGGATTCTCCGCTATCCGCCGAATCGTAGCCGGTGCAAAGCTTACCTTTGTATGGGTCGGCATATTATACAGAAACAAGGGTAACGGCAACTGAGGCAGCAGATGCTCATAAAACTCGATCAGTTCGGGCTGACCTGTCGCAAAGTAGTAGGGAGGAGCAGAAACGACGGCATCGGCTCCATGATCTGCCGCAAGGCAGGCAAGGTTCACACTCTCCACAATCGAAGTATCGGAAATACATACCAATACCGGCAACCGTCCCTTCGCTATGCGGCAGGTATTTTTAATCATTTCTACCCTCAATTTATAACTGAGGCTCTGTGATTCACCGGTAGTTCCCAACACAAAAAGAGCATGTACTCCCCCTGCTATCAGATGTTCGATCAATCTTTGCAAACCTTCCACATCCAACACATCATCGTCTAACAAGGGAGTTACCAACGGAGGAATAATTCCTGATAAAGGAATATTCATTTTGTTATTCATAGTCTGATTCTTTTAATTTGTATATGATTGTTATTAATGATACTAATAAGACGGGGTATTTAGCATTTTGTAATCACATTATTCCATATCTGAAGAAAAGATTTTATATTTTTGTCGGCAAACAATCTATTATACAAAATCAGTTATGATGAAACATCCTCTTGCCCAATTCCTGTACTGTCCCGAATGCGGTTCTCCGCACTTCGAAGTGAACAACGAGAAGTCTAAGAAATGCACAGCCTGCGGCTTTGTTTATTATTTCAATCCGTCTTCCGCTACCGTGGCACTGATTCTGAATGAAAAGAAGGAACTGCTGGTCTGTCGCCGTGCCAAAGAACCGGCCAAAGGGACACTCGACCTTCCCGGAGGATTTATCGACATGAACGAAACGGGAGAAGAAGGGGTAAGCAGGGAAGTATGGGAGGAAACAGGATTGAAGGTAGAAAAAGCGACCTATCAGTTCTCCCTGCCGAACATTTATATCTATTCCGGCTTTCCCGTTCATACGCTCGATATGTTCTTTCTCTGTACCGTAAAAGACATGAGCCATTTCTCGGCAATGGATGACGTGGCAGATTCTTTCTTCCTGCCATTATCAGAGATACGTCCGGAAGATTTCGGGCTGGATTCCATTCGGCGGGGACTTGTACAGTTTCTGGCTCAACACAGTTAACTAAAAGGGACACTAAACTTTTGGGTATCAGAAAACGTTTTAAATGAGGAAAATACTAAGATTCGTATTATCTTTGTAACCGCCATTAATTATAAAACAACAATCACATGAAATTCAACATCAGACTTAATTACTCTCATCAGGAAGATGAAAAAGAGTCCCAAAAGAATAAGTATTTCGGATTCAAAATGGATGAGAGATAATTTACATAAAGATTTAAATGATTATAAAATAACTTTCAAAGGGTTTTCGTTGGAAGATATAGTCGTATTTTTGTCAAAACACTAGATTATGAAGAAAAGAATATCACGAATTATCTGCACCTTGTTGTGTTGTGCACCAATTGCCATCTCCGCACAGACAAGCGAAAAGATAACCTCTCCTGTCAACCTTTATAAAGAAGGGAAAGAGCTTTTCCAGGAAAAAAATTATGCAGCTGCCATACCTGCATTGAAAGCATTTGTAAAGCAAAAGCCAACAGCAAGTCTCCTTCAGGACGCAGAATATATGTTAGTCAGTTCAGCTTATGAACTGAAAGACAAAAACCGCATCGAGTTACTGCGCAAGTACCTCGACCGTTATCCGGATACTCCCTACGCCAACCGAATCTATTCACTGCTGGCTTCCTGCTACTTCTACGAAGGGAAATATGATGAGGCCCTGGCACTCTTCAATTCTACCCGGCTCGATCTGCTGGGAAATGAAGAACGCGACGACCGCACCTACCAACTGGCAACCTGCTACATGAAGACTGATAATCTGAAAGAAGCCGCCATCTGGTTCGAAACGTTACGTGCCAGCAGCCCCAAATATGCAAAGGACTGTAGTTACTATCTCGCTTATATCCGCTACACTCAGAAGCGTTATGATGAAGCGTTGAAAGACTTCCTTCCTTTGCAGGACGACCCGAAGTACAAAGAACTCGTACCTTACTACATAGCAGAAATCTATGCTATCAAAAAGAACTATGATAAGGCGCAGATCGTAGCACAAAACTACCTGTCGGCCTATCCGAACAACGAGCACGCTGCCGAGATGTACCGCATTCTGGGAGACGCTTACTACCATTTCGGACAATATCACCAGGCAGTGGAAGCATTCACTGGCTATCTGGACAGAGATCATTCCGCTCCCCGCCGGGATGCACTTTATATGCTGGGACTCTCCTATTACCAGACAAAAGTCTACTCCAAAGCAGCCGAAATGCTGGGACAAGTGACAACCGCCAACGACGCACTGACACAGAATGCTTACCTGCACATGGGACTCTCTTACCTGCAACTGGCAGAAAAAAACAAGGCACGTATGGCGTTCGAACAGGCAGCCGCCTCCAACGCCAACCTGCAGATTAAGGAACAGGCCGCTTACAACTACGCACTTTGCCTGCACGAAACGTCCTACTCCGCTTTCGGTGAATCGGTTACTGCTTTTGAAAAATTCCTCAATGAATTCCCGACTTCTCCGTATGCCGAGAAAGTAAGCAACTATCTGGTAGAAGTTTATATGAATACCCGCAGCTACGAAGCTGCTTTAAAGTCAATCGAACGGATCGCCAAGCCGAGTGCACAGATCATGGAAGCCAAACAAAAGATTCTCTTCCAACTGGGTACACAGTCATTTGCCAATGCCAATTTTGAACAGGCTCTCCAATATCTGAACCAGTCCATCGCCATCGGGCAGTACAACCGCCAGACAAAGGCGGACGCTTATTACTGGTGCGGAGAATCTTACTACCGCCTCAACCGGATGATGGAAGCCGCCCGCGATTTCAACGCTTATCTGCAACTGACCACGCAACCCAATAATGAAATGTATGCGCTCGCCAACTACAACCTAGGATACATTGCTTTCCATCGTAAGGACTATACACAGGCAAGCAATTACTTCCAAAAGTATATTCAACTGGAAAAAGGCGAAAACAGAACAGCGCTTGCAGATGCCTACAACCGTATCGGAGACTGTCATCTGAATGTGCGCAACTTTGAAGAAGCCAAGCACTACTACTCGCAAGCCGAACAAATGAATACTCCTTCCGGCGATTACTCATTCTATCAGCTGGCACTGGTATCCGGTTTACAGAAAGACTATACCGGTAAGATCACTCTTCTGAACAGACTGGTCGGCAAATATCCTTCTTCTCCATACGCAGTGAATGCCATCTACGAGAAAGGACGTTCTTATGTACTGATGGATAACAACGGTCAAGCTATTACCTCTTTCAAGGAATTGCTGGAGAAATATCCCGAAAGCCCCGTCAGCCGGAAAGCTGCGGCTGAAATCGGTTTGCTGTATTATCAGAACGGCAACTTCGACCAGGCAATCAATGCGTACAAACAAGTGATTGAGAAATATCCGGGCAGCGAAGAAGCCCGCCTGGCAATGCGCGATATGAAATCTATTTATGTAGATTTGAACCGTATCGATGAATTTGCGGCTTTAGCCAATGCGATGCCGGGACACATCCGCTTTGACGCCAGCGAACAGGACTCACTTACGTATGCGGCTGCCGAAAAGATTTATGCACGTGGCAGAACAGAAGAAGCCAAGAGCAGCCTTAATAAATATCTGCAAACTTTCCCAGAAGGAGCATTTAGCCTGAATGCACATTATTACCTCTGCCAAATTGGAAATGAGCAGAAGAATTATGATATGGTGCTCCTCCACTCCGGAAAATTGCTTGAATATCCGAATAATCCATTCGCAGAAGAAGCGCTGATCATGCGTGCGGAAGTTCAGTTCAACCAGCAACAGATGGCAGAAGCTCTGGCAAGCTACAAGATGCTGAAAGAAAAAGCTACCAATGTAGAACGCCGCCAGCTTGCCGAAACCGGCATCCTGCGCTGTGCCTTCCTGCTGAGAGACGATGTGGAAACAATTCATGCAGCAACCGAGGTGCTGGCTGAAGCCAAGCTTAGTCCGGAACTGAAAAACGAAGCTCTTTATTATCGTGCGAAGGCTTATAAGAATCAGAAAGCGGACAAGAAAGCATTGGATGATTTCCGCGAACTGGCCAAGGATACCCGCAATTCTTATGGTGCCGAAGCTAAATACCAGGTTGCCCAAGCACTTTACGATGCCCAAGAATATGCGGCGGCAGAAAAAGAGCTGCTCAACTACATCGAACAGAGTACGCCACACGCTTATTGGCTGGCACGCAGCTTTGTCCTCCTGTCGGACGTATATGTCGCTATGGGTAAAGACCTCGACGCACGCCAGTATCTGCTGAGTCTGCAACAGAATTACCAGGGCAATGACGATATCGAGAGCATGATTGAAGACAGACTAAAGAAACTAAACAAGTAAAGATTGAAAAGTATGAAACGAACTCTTTATATAGCAGGAGGCTTTACACTGGCATTTCTGATGCCGTTCAACCTCCAGGCACAGAATACTCAGCCGAAAGATACGACCATGAACCGCACGGTCGTCGTAGAACAGGAATATAATCCCGACATTCTGGATGCTTCCAAAGTGAATGTGCTGCCCAAAGTGGAAGAACCTACCGTCAGCAAAAAGGAAGTGGAATATGCCACTACTTTCTTCCCGGCTACCTCTATTCCTGCCGACCTAATGCGTCCCTATGTAGGAACGGAAGTGCAGCCCGGCAGCAAGCCCGGATATATACGCGCCGGATATGGAAACTACGGTAATCTGGATCTCCTTGCCAATTACCTGTTCCGTCTGTCGGACAGGGACAAGTTGAACGTCCGCTTTCAGATGGACGGAATGGATGGCAAACTGACTATGCCGGAAGCAGACACGAAATGGAACGCTTATTATTACCGTACCCGTGCGAATATCGATTATATCCACCAGTTCAACAAGGTAGATTTCAACATCGCCGCTAATTTCGGACTCAGCAATTTCAACCTTTCTCCGGTTCAGCCCGGCAAGCAGAAGTTTACTTCAGGAGACTTCCATCTGGGAGTAAAATCGACAGATGAAAATTATCCCATACAGTTCGAAGCGGAAACCAATCTGATGATGTACAACCGTCAGAACAATAACACTTTCTTTTTCAATGACAAAGTCGGAGAAACACAAGTGCATACCAAAGGATTGATCAGCGGCGCTATCAGCGACGAACAGAGCATCAACATCGGATTGGACATGCGTAATCTCATCTACAATAAAGACCTGAAACTTGCTGACGACCTCCAGGTATATGAGAACCGTACCGCTCTGGCACTGAATCCGCATTATAAACTTAGCAGCGACAGCTGGAATCTGCGTGCAGGAGCCAATGTAGATCTCTCATTCGGCAGCGGTAAATCATTCCGCGTGTCTCCGGATGTAACAGCACAGTATATCTTCTCCGACAGCTACGTACTCTATGCGCAAGCTACCGGAGGCAAACTGGTCAACGATTTCCGCAGACTGGAAACGATCTGTCCTTATGCCTTGCCGGCAGCCCCTATTCTCGATACGTACGAACAGCTGAATGCAGCAATAGGATTTAAAGCGAGTCCTTATCCCGGATTATGGATTAATCTGTATGGCGGTTATCAGGATTTGAAAGACGATTTCTTTGAGGTGCAGGAAGAAACATTTGTCAACTATGATCCCTCACTTGCTGGTGATGCTCAGGAAGGGAATTCCTCGTCCCCGGTCACAGCACATCAATATCTGAATCTGGAATTTAGCAATGCCAACAACTTCTACGCTGGTATGAAGATCAGCTATGAATACAAAGACCTCATTGCATTGTCCGCTGCTGGAACTTACCGTAACTGGGATGCGAAAGAAAAATACAGCCTGTATATGAAACCCGCCTGCGAAATTAATTTCAGCGCAGACTTCCGCCCGATCACAGGACTGAATATCAATCTCGGTTACGATTATATCGGACGCACAAAGGTAGAAGGCATTAAAGCCGCAGCAGTCAGCGACCTGCATGCCGGAGCCAGCTATAATGTGTTCAAAGGAGTATCCGTGTATGCCCGGATTAATAATATCCTCAATAAGAAATACCAGTATTATCTGGGCTATCCTACAGAAGGTCTTAACTTCCTGGGAGGATTAAGCTTCAGCTTCTAGACAAGACATATTCTCCAAAGAGAAGAACCAATCAGATGCCCATCCTGTTATTGCCTATGTGCAACATAACAGGATGGGCTTTTTTATTGTTCCTTACAAAGCCTCCTTTTCCATTCCGTCTATAATTTTGTATCAAGGTCTACCCATTTGTTACAGATAGTGTTTCTAGCTATTTGTGCACCTAATTTGGTGAATATTGCACGTCCATTTTTCACATCACCCCTAATTTTGCATCATCATTAAAAGATAAATGAAGTTAACCTTATTGCACATAAGCAAAGGATATATTTAGAAACTGAAGAGAGAATAAAGAGAATAAAAGTCACCCCCAACCCGGTTGACCTAACTATAAACTAAATATATTATTAACCTATCAAATTAAACAGTATGAGAAACGCGCTCAATTTAAGATTCTGCTTTCTTGTTACGTTTCTTTTATTCATACCGTTGATGTATGCCTTGCCCCCGGAAGGTATCACAATTAAGGGTAGAGTAACGGATGAAACACTCAAAGAAGGCGTTCCCGGAGCTAATGTGACTGTGAAAGGCACGAGCATTGGGACAATCACAGACTTTGACGGTAACTTTACGATCGTCGCCCCAAGCAAAAAATCCGTATTGAACATTTCCTTTATCGGGTATGTAACCCAGGAGATCGTGGTCGGAGACAGAACAATCATCAATGTTTCCTTAAAAGAAGATGCACAGAACCTCGGTGAAGTGGAAGTTGTAGCTATCGCCTACGGTAATCAGGACAAGCGCATGCTTACCAGTGCCGTCTCCTCCATTGACAACAAAGAGCTGATCAAATCTCCGGCAACAAGTATCACGAACCTCCTCGCAGGAGCATTGCCGGGTGTATCTTCCGTACAGACTACCGGACAGCCTGGTAAAGATGCTGCTGCCATCTACGTACGTGGTGTCGGTTCATTAAATGATTCACAATCCAAGCCCCTGGTTTTAGTAGACGGAATAGAACGTGAGTTTTCACAAATCGACCCGAACGAAATCGAAAGTATTTCAGTATTGAAAGACGCCTCTTCCACCGCTGTATTCGGAGTAAGAGGTGCTAATGGCGTTGTATTGATCACCACCCGAAGAGGTAAAGCAGGCAAAACGCAGATTTCCGCCAGCACCAAACTGGGTCTGCAACAACCCATCTCACTGGTAGAGCAGACCGGAAGTTACGAGTTTGCACGCTTCTGGAATATGAAGCAGGAGATGGACCACGTTACGAATCCTAAGTTATACTTCACTCCGGAACAGGTAGAAGCCTATCGCACCGGCTCAGACCCCATCATGTATCCCAGTATGGACTGGAAGAAGTATATTTTTAATAATATCTATCTTCAAAGCCAGAACAACCTAAATATCTCCGGCGGTAGCGATAATGTACGATACTTCATCTCAGTAGGTTATACTTATCAGAACGGACTTCTGAAAGAACTTCCCGGACAAATGTACGACAATAACTATCGTTACAACCGCTATAACTACCGCGCCAATATCGATGCCAATCTGACCAAGACCACTTCGATGAAACTCGGTGTCGGTGGTGTTTTAGGTAAGATACAGGAACCGCGCAGCGTCGTTTCGGGTACAGGAGAAGACCAAAACCCCTGGGTAATCGCACAGATCTGGTCACATCCGTTTGCCGGACCGGGATTTATCAACGGAGTACGTACACTGATTCCTAAAGATATGGTTCCGCTGGGAGAAGTGATGCGTGACGGTATGTTCGTATTCTACGGACAAGGTTACAATCAAACGTATGACACGACATTGAATCTGGATTTGGACATCACACAGAAACTGGACTTTATCACTCCGGGACTGAGCGTTTCCGTGAAAGGTGCTTACGACAATAAATTCAAACTGGAAAAAGTACGTACGGGAGGCGCCATCGAAGCGCAGACTGTGTACTACAAATCATACTTTGACACCAACGGTACGATGTCGCAGACCGATCCCGACTACGATAAATCACTTATCTATGTACCCAGCGGCAGCGATACTCCGCTCACTTACTCGGAAAGCAGCGGACGCGGACAGAACTGGTATCTGGAAGGACGTATCAACTATGACCGTACATTCGGCGACCACAGAATATCCGGTCTGTTCCTTTACAATCAGTCGCGTAACTATTATCCGGACAGCTACACTTATCTGCCCCGTAACTACGTAGGATTGGTAGGACGTGCTACTTATGCCTATCAAAGTAAATATCTGCTCGACGTAAACGTCGGCTACAACGGTTCGGAGAACTTTGCTCCGGGCAGCACACGTTTCGGTGTATTCCCTTCCTTCTCTGCCGGATGGATCGCAACTGCCGAGAAGTTTATGGAAAACCAGAAAATCGTAGACTACCTAAAACTCAGAGCATCTTGGGGACGTGTAGGTAACGACAAGGGAGTAGACTCACGCTTTATGTACATGCCTGCCGTATGGGGATCATCGGGCAGTTACAGCTTCGGTGTGGACAATCCGATTTCCCAATCGGCAGCAGCCATCTCACGTATGGGTAACCCGGCAGTAACCTGGGAAACAGCCGACAAGCAGAACTACGGTATTGATCTTAAGTTCTTCAACAGCCGCCTGTCCGCTACCTTCGACTACTTTATCGAACACCGCACAGGCATTCTGATCTCTCCGGAATCGACCCCAAGCATCATCGCAACTGCACTGCCTAACCTGAACATTGGTAAGGTAGACAACCACGGTTACGAAGTTTCTCTCGGCTGGCGCGATAAGATCGGAAAGGATTTCACCTATAATGTGGATGCCAACGTCTCTTTCGCACGCAACAAAATCCTCTATATGGACGAAGTGCCCAAGCAATTCTCTTATATGAACCAGACCGGTGGCTCTACCGGACGCCAGACCGGAGTATACAACTACATCCGTCTCTATCAGTACAGCGACTTCATCACCGGAGCCGACGGCGAACTGACCTTAAAGCCGGAACTGCCTCAGCCTTATCAGAAGGTATATCCGGGTGACGCCATGTACGCCGACCTCAACGGAGACCACATCGTGGACGGTAATGACAAGAGCGTAGCAGGTTATGCTACCCGTCCGGAATACGTTTTCGGCATGAACATGGGATTCGACTGGAAAGGATTCAACTTCACCATGCAATGGGTGGGTTCCAAGAACGTTAACAGAATGTATGACATCGAATACCGTATCCCTTATACGAATGCCGGAAAGCGTGGTTTGCTGACTTACTTCTACGACGGTTGCTGGACTCCGGAAAACCAACTGGGAGCTGTTTATCCACGTCCGTCGGAAGAATCGGAAAGTTGGAACTCCGAACCCTCTACCCTCTGGTTGGTGGATGCTTCCTATCTCCGCTTGAAGAGCCTGAGCTTCGGTTATACCATCACCGGAAAGAAATTCCTGAAGAAACTGGGCCTCAGCTCACTCGGATTAAACTTCAGCGGCTACAACCTGCTGACCTTCTCACCGCTTAAATATCTTGATCCGGAAAGTGATCCTAACCGATTCGGAGATTATCCGCTGATCAAAGTATATAGCTTCGGTTTAAATCTTAACTTCTAAAAAACGACTGTATGAATAGAATAATAAAAGGACTCGGAATAGCATTGGGTTGCGTACTGATAGCCTCCTCCTGTTCTGAAATCAGCTTCGGGGATAAATTTCTGGGCGACCAGCCTGAGAGTTCCGGAGCGACTACCGAAGAAATGTTCTCTTCGAAAATAAATGCCGAAAAGGTGCTGACCAAAGCATATACCGGATTACCTTATGGGCTACCGACCGGCTCTGACTACAAATTGGGTGTGAACATACTTGAATCAATCACAGACTTATGTTACAGTTTCCGTGACAATATCAGTGATGGGCCTGTCAAGCTCTATTACAACGGAGCACTCAGTGCCAACAACGTCCCAAAGAATTCTGCTTACCGTTATGGAAGCAAGTCTGACTGGACCACCATCCGTTACGCTTGGTTATATATCGAGAACGTAGAGAAAGTGCCCGACATGACAGCCAGCGAGAAAAGTGAACGGATCGCGGAAGCCAAAGTTTTGATCTCCCTCTGCTATTTCGAAATGCTGAGATATGTAGGCGGTGTGACATGGCTGGACCACTATGTAGACGTAAACGAGACAATGAATTTCCCCCGTATCACTTTTGCCGAAACGGTAGAGAAGATCGTAGGATTGCTCAACGAAGCCATCAACTCCAATCTGGCCTGGAAAGCCGAGAAAGCAGATGACGGACGTATGACCCTGGCAGGAGCGATGGCATTAAAGTTCAAGGTATTGCAATGGGCAGCCAGTCCGACTTTCAACTCAAACACCAAATGGCATCCGGAAGCAGACGAATATACCTGTTACGGAAATTACAGCGACCAACGATGGAAAGATGCCGCCGAAGCAGGCGCAGCCTTTTTCACAGAATTACAAAAACGGCACGAATACGAACTGATTCAACCTACGGAAGAGACGCACCGGGCAAGACGTCTGGCCTATCGTCAGTCCTACTACAACCGCGGCGGAACAGAAATATTAATCTCTACCCGGCAAGGATATGGCTCCGATGTTCACAGCAGCTTTATCGGCCAACGTTATTACAGCGGCCCTACATTGAACTATGTAGATATGTTTCCGTGGGAAGACGGAACTGATTTTCCGGCAAATTTCGACTGGAAGTCCCCCTCCAAGCAACCGTTCTTTACAAAAGGCGAAATGGTGCCCACCCGCGACCCGCGTCTGTATGAAAATGTAGCTTGTCCCGGAGACACCTACTGTAACGGAACAACCGCTCCTGTTTATATCAACCACGCCGACTACAAAGACGGTAGCGGATTCCTGATCATGAAGTACATTTTACAGGAAAACAACGACCGCGAAGGTCCGGTACAATGGTCACACACCCGTCTGGCGGAAATCATGCTGGGATATGCGGAAGTACTCAACGAAGTCAACGGACGCCCTACCGACGAAGCTTACAAAATGGTAAACGATGTACGAAAGAGAGTAGGTCTGCCGGAACTTTCCAAGACGATGAATCACGATCAGTTCCTCGAAGCCGTACTGAGAGAAAGAGCACTCGAATTAGGATTTGAAGAAGTACGCTGGTTCGACCTCGTTCGCAGAGACCGTCAGAGCGACTTCAAGAAGAAGTTGTACGGACTCAGAAGCAGAGGTAACGACCTGAACAATCCGACTGAGTTCACCTTCGAGAAGATCGAACTGGGAGACCATTACTGGGCTACCAACTGGGATACCAAGTGGTATCTGGCTCCGATTCCTCAGGAGGAAATCAACAAGCAATATGGAATGACCCAAAACCCGGGCTGGTAAATGACACGTTAACTAATATCGTTTGAACAATGAATAAAATAAATTATATATTAATCACTCTGCTCCTGGGAGGTTCGGTATCCCTGAATGCACAGACATCCAAAGCTGCTTCGGAAATGCAGCTGGCAGATACACTGAGCATCGGCTACCAGATGAACGTATCTTCCCGGACCAGCAGTTACTCTATCAACGGAGTCAATGCTTCCGCATTCGAAAAATCCCCGTACATAGATATCAGCAAAGCTTTGTATGGAAAAGTGGCAGGTCTGAATGTATATCAGGGTACAGGCTCGTCAGCCGATAACGTATCCACCCTCTCTATACACGGAAATGCCCCGCTAGTATTAATTGATGGTTTCCCACGTGATATCAGTGACATCACTTCGATGGAAATCGAATCATGCTACGTTCTGAAAGATGCGGCGGCAGCAGCTCTCTACGGTATGCGTGGTGCGAATGGAGTAGTACTGATCACGACCAAACGCGGAATAAGCAATGGCCTGAAGGTAAATGTGGACTATAATTTCGGTGTCAATACCCAATTCCGCTCTCCGGACTTTGCAGATGCCTATACGTACGCGAATTCCCTCAATACAGCATTAAGCGGAGACGGTCTGCCTGCACGCTACAATGCACAGGAACTGAATGCTTTCCGGACAGGGATCTATCCGTATGATTATCCGAATGTAGACTGGTGGAATGAAACACTGAACGACACCGGATTCACACACAACCTGAAAATGTCTTTCAGCGGAGGTAGTGATAAGTTCCGTTTTTACACGGTAGTAGACTACTACCGGGATCGTTCTATGCTAAAGAAGAACACGGAAGATACACGTTTCGACACTACTCCGACAGACACACGTCTGACCGTGCGTACCAATCTGGACGTAAAAGTGACGGAAAGTACATTGCTGAAAGCCGGCATTGTAGGCAGACTGAAAGAATTCAGAGGTACCCGCTATGGACGCAGCGCTATTTTCAACAAAATCTATGGCATTCCATCCGCTGCATTCCCCATTCGTTATGAGAATGGCATTTATGGAGGTAGTTCTGTGTACGGAACCGGTAATCCGGTAGCTCTGTTGAAAGACTACGGACACATCCGTAACGTATACGGAACATTACTCGCCGACCTGAGCATCCGTCAGGATTTAAGTGCGTTGACCAAAGGGCTGGCAGCCGAAGCATCCGTCTCTTTCGATAATATCGGAGGAATGAATGAAACCACCAATAAAGAGTATCGTTACATGAACAGCAATGCAAGTATCACCAGCGATGGTACACTGGTGACAACTCCTGCCATTTATGGTACAGACTCCGAAACACTGGGACATACACAACCTTTCGAAAGACTGATGCTACGCAGCGATTTCCAGGCAAAGGTGGATTATAACCGCACTTTTGGCAAACATCAGGTGGGAGGAGCATTGATTTATGATATGCAGTCTGTTGTCAAAAACGGCAGAAACAACTCTCAGAAGAATCAGTCTGTGCTGGTGAACGCCACATATACTTACGACAACCGTTACAGCCTCAATGCCGTATTCAACCGCTCGGGATCAGCTTACCTGCCCGACGGAGACAAATACTCGAACTATCCTGCCGTTTCTGCTGCATGGATCGTCTCCAACGAAGCATTTATGGAAAAGGTGACACCGATCAATCTCTTTAAGATTCGCGCCTCTTACGGTCTGTCCGGATGGGACGGCAATCTGAGCCACGAACTATGGCGTCAGTCTTATGGCAGCGGCGGTGCCGGTTATAACTTCGGAGTGAATGCCGGAGGACAGTCCGGTGGCAGTGAAGGCGATCTGCCGGTTATCGGCCTGGTAGCGGAAAAATCACAGAAAGCGACTTTCGGATTTGATCTCGCTGCTTTTGATAATCGTTTGAATGCAACAGTAGAAGGTTTCTACGAAAAACGTTCGGATATACTTGTGTCAGGTGCCAATTCTACTTCCGGTATTATCGGTATCACAGTAGGTCAGGTGAACGAAGGAATCTATAAATACAAAGGAGTGGATGCTTCTTTGAGTTGGAATGATAAGATCGGTGATTTCCATTATGGTATTGGTGCTAGCATGTCATATCTGAATACAGAGGTAGTCAATGTAAACCAGGCATATCAAGAATACGACTACTTGTATACCAAGGGCAACCGTATCGGACAGATGTACGGCCTGGAAGCTATCGGCTTCTTCAACAGCCAGCAGGAAATCAACAACAGTCCGCAACAAACCTTCTCGGACGTAGCTCCCGGTGACGTGAAATACAAAGATCAGAACGGTGACAACCGCATCGACGAGAAAGACGTTGTGAAAATGTTCGGTTCATCTGTTCCACGCTTCTATTTCGGATTCAATCTGAACTTCTCATACAAGAGACTGGAGCTTTCCGCTGATTTCCAGGGAATGACCGGAGTCACTGTTTCATTGCTCAACAGTCCGCTTTATAGTCCACTTGTAAGCAATGGCAACATTTCAAATACATTCCTGAATGAAGAAATAAGCTGGACACCGGAGAATAAGACCAATGCAACCATGCCGAGACTGACTACTCAAGAAAACTTGAATAACTATCGCGCCAGCTCACTGTGGTACCGTGACGGTTCATTCCTGAAACTGCGTAACCTATTGGTAGCTTATACTTTCCCGAAATCGCAGACTCGCTTTGCCGACCTGAAAGTATTCGTACAAGGCACCAATCTGTTCTCATTAGACAATATCCATTTTGCCGATCCGGAACAACTTGGCATCGCTTATCCGTCGACAAGAAGTTATTGGGCAGGTATCAAACTTAATTTTTAATGCAAAGTAACAAATGAACATTATGAGAACCAAATACATACTCTTAACCATTTTGTCTTCGTTGGTCTTTGCTTCGTGCAACTACCTTGACTTCGATGAAACGAACAACCTGAAGACAAAAGAAGACATGTACAAGTATTTCGGTACAAGCAAATCAATGCTTACCCACGTATACTCATACATGCCACAAGGCTACCAACTGTTTGCGACCTCCGGCGGAATTTTCACCGAAGACAGATATTCCATGCGCGACTGTGCCAGTGATGACGGCGAATTCGGAGCCTATGCAGATAATATCCAGAATACCAATAACGGTAACTGGTCGCCTATTAAAACTTATGACGATTCATGGACCCTGTATCGCGGTATACGTGCTGCCAACAGCTTTATAGCAGAGATTGCCCAAGTGGACTTCACACGCTACGAGCACGACGGACAATATACAAACTGGATGAAGCAGCTGAAATATTTCCCTTACGAAGCCAGAGTGCTGCGGGCACACTACTTCTTTGAACTGGCACGCCGCTACGGTGACATCGCCATGCCATTGGAAGTACTGACTGAAGAGGAAGCCAATACAATCGGCAAGACACCATTCAGCGAAGTTATCAGCTTCATTGTCAGTGAATGCGACGACGCTGCCAATAACTTGCCGGACAGCTATGTAAACGAACCGGGAGCAGAAATCGGCAGAGTGACCAAAGGCTTTGCAATGGCAGTAAAGTCAAAAGCACTGCTATATGCTGCCAGTAAGCTACATAATCCTTCTATGGATACCGAATTGTGGAAAAAGTCTGCCAAAGCAGCAATAGATATTATCAACACAGGGCTTTACTCTCTCGACCCCCAGGAGAGTGCCAACAACCTCGACTCAAAAGAAGTTGTACTGATGAGGATCAATGGTGATGACTCGGACTTCGAAATGTTTAATCTCCCGCTTCGCATGACTGCGGGAACACGCACTTCCAGTCTTATCCCATACAGCAATTACCCATCACAAAACCTTGTGGACGCATTCGAGACAGTCAACGGTTACAAAGTAACCCTAGAAAACACAGGATGGGTTTGCGAAGACCCTGCATTTGACCCGCAATCACCTTATGAGAATCGTGACAAACGTTTCTACCGCGCTATTCTTGCCAACGGAATGTCGTTTAAAGACTACACCATTGAAACCTTCAAAGGTGGCGCCGACGACGGAATCGTATCACAAGGCGGTTCACCGACAGGATACTTCCTGCGCAAGTACATTCAGGAAGCTACTAGCTTTGAACCGGGTAAAGAAGCTGTCAGCAAGCATCATTGGGTGATTTACCGCTATGCGGAAACATTACTAACGTATGCGGAATCTATGGTCAACGCTTTCAATGATGTCAATTACACAGATGAGACTTATAAGTATTCTGCTCTGTGGGCTATCAATGAAGTGAGAAAGAATGCCGATATGCCGTTGATTCCTTCCATGGGAAAAGATGAATTCATGGAACGCCTGTACAATGAATGGCGTGTAGAGTTTGCTTTCGAAGATCATCGTTTCTGGGATGTACGGAGATGGAAGATTGCCGATACTACCCAGCGGGAACTATACGGAGTAAAGATCGAGAAGCAGGCGGACGGTACGTTCAACTTCTACAAGAACCTTTACGAAACCCGTAACTGGAGAGATTGCATGTATCTGTATCCGATCCCTCAAAGCGAACTATACAAGAATACAAACTTAAATCCTCAAAACACAGGATGGTAATTAATTGTCTAATCTAATATTTAAAAGATATATGAAAAAGTTATATAGCAACACGTTAATGCAACTGATTCTTGCACTGTGCACATTCAGTTTTGTAGCATGCCAGGAGTTCGACATCGACTCACAGCCGGAAGGTCCTCTCAATATCCAGATAGATGCTCTGGAGTCTTATACTGCTTTGGCAACTTCTCCAAGCAATGTAGTGTTCAACATCAGCTCCAACACTCCCTGGACGATCGAAAGTGACCAGCAGTGGTGCAAGCCGACTCCTTCGATGAGTGCAGCCAGCTCACTTGTGTCGGAGATTGTGGTGACAATGGAAAACAATACAGGAAAGAAAGCACGTACAGCCAAACTGACTATCAAGGCAGAAGGCGTTGAAGGCACCAAGGTAGTTACTATCGAGCAGGCTTCGAAAGAAGACCTGGTGGTGGTTCCTTACGATGAACTGGTACCGACAGAAGGCGGCAGCATCACCTTTACCATTGCTTCCAACAAAGCTTGGGAAATCATTCCTTCCACCGCTTTCCTTTCCAATATCGACAAAACATCCGGTACAGGTAATGAAGATGCCATAGCAGAAACCGTAACTGTGACGCTGCCCGCCAATGCAGGCGCCAAGAGAGCAGGCACGCTGACTATAAAAACTGAGTTTGAAGAATACACCTTTACCATTACTCAAAATGGAGTGATCATTGAACTGGAAGAAGATCCCGAAAGTACAACAATCAGCATGCCCGGAACAGGCAGTGGTATGGAAAAGACTGTACTGATTCGCGCAAACAAAGAATGGAAAGTTGAAGTTCCTAAGGAATATCAGAGTTGGCTGAAAGCTGAGGCACTGAGTGAAACAGAGTTGAAAATAACGACAACAACGACTAATAATCTGATGGTAAACCGTGTCGGCCACATCATTATGAAGACCAAAGAAGTCATCGACGGATTTGACGGCATTACGTTCGACATCAGTCAGGGTACTGCTTTCTGGAAAGAAGGAGGAGCAGATAACTATGTTGTGGATGAGGAAACCGGTTACATGACACTCTATGGCAGTGGAATAGTCACCAACTATTTATTCAAAAAAGGACGTCTCGCATTCGATTTCGAATCTATCAATTTAACCGGAGAAGATTGGATTGAGTTTAATATGTGGCCCAACTCAGGAAATACAAACTTCCATTTGCATTTCTACGCAAATAAAGAAAGTAACTTCACTTGTGGAGGTTCAGGCTTAAACTGGACTCAGAAAACATTTACCTGGACATCGGAACAAACGAATGTAGTGAAGAAGATTGAATTCCTTGTTGTCAACAAAGAAGAAGATTCGAATGCATTAGTTCTTAAACTGATTATTGATGGTGTTGAGGTTGCCGTATTAGATAATAACATAACCGATCCTTATGCAACCGAACCGGGAGCACCTGTATACTTCAGGATGCATACCACAAATAAAGCTTCCAATTTCACCGTGAAGTCTATCACATGGGAACCAGTAGAATAATAACCGAACCCTAAAATTCAAGAGTATGAGATTAAATATCAGAAAATCAATAATTACAGGCATTTCTCTCGCTACATTGCTACCTGCATTCTCTTTATTGCAGGGCTGCGATGACAGTGAAGCAGAGAAATGGGTAGACCTGCGCTATAGAGTAGAAGACTCCTATCTGGTTGAAGCGAAAAATCCGGAACCAGTCTCCTTCCAGGTCAAGTCAACTGACCCGTGGGAAGTATTCGGAAAATATGATTGGTACACCATCTCACCCAGTACAGGTGAGGCAGGTGAGACCTACACCGTAACTGTTACCTGCAAAGAAAACACTGAATTGGACGACCGTATAGACACGCTCAACATTAAAAGTGACTACTGGACCGGAAAAAGATTCGTTCTGACCCAGAAAGGTACTGCTTACCTGAATGTAGAAGGCGTGGATATGATCGACCAGGAAGGAAACAGCGAAACATTCAGCGTACTCAGCAATCAGAAATGGACTGCTAAAGTAACAGACGGTGATGTTTGGCTCTCCATCCAATCCGGAGCATCGGGCGAAATGAACGGAGAAATTACTGTCACCGCTTCACCGAATACAGGCGAACAACGTACCGGTATTGTAACCATCTATGACCGACACGGGAAAATAGCCAGAGAAGTACAATGTATACAAGACGGTGTATTGCTGACACCAGATACACCGGAAAACGGTAAGTGGTTTGCTATGTATGAACAGGCTCAGCAACTCACCATCCACGTAGAATCGAATGCAGAATGGGAAGTATCCAAAGAAAACGAAGCGGATGATACCTGGTATCACTTCGAAAAGACTTCATTCGACGGTTCTGCCGACATCGTGATTAACGTAGACGCACACGAAGGCTCTTCTGTCCGTACCGGAATTATCGTACTGAGCACCAAAGCTGCCGAAGGCGCTACTCCGCTTATGAAGACAATCAAGATTAAACAAGCGAATCCACAAAGACCTGTGGTTACTGAAGTAAACAGATCCATCAGCGGTGCTTACTACGGACCGGGTGGTTTAATGCCGGGTCATTACAGCTTCTATTGGGAACCGCTTGGCGACGCCAGTCTGACTACTTTCTTCTCTTGGAGCGGAAAAGCATTTGACGGAGGAGACGTAGAACTTCGCTTCCATATTCTGAGCAAACGGACTCAATTAAGTACAAGACCGTGGAACGGTGACGTATACAATGAGAACAGCGGCCGTGATGTAGATACCAGCAAGCCAAACGTATTATCATTCGAGATACGCGAAGCTATAGATGCCAATGATCCAACTCAATCATGGATTTACTCGGAATGGATTCTCAACGGTACAGTCATAGGAAAAGCAACCAGCGACGGTGTGATAGACGCTAATGGTACAAGTGATACTTACAAAGTACCATTCTCGGATACCAAAGATGGTGGTAATTTCTCGATGACAATTTCTGGCGGCAGTGCCACACTGACTAAATGGGAATACATCGCTCCACTAGTATGGGGAGACTAATTCTCTAAGGATAGTGATTGCCTGAACTCCCCCAATCAGGCAATCGCTTCTAACAAACTCAAAAATCAATAAAAAGAAAAGAGTATGATGAAAAGAAAAATATTACTTATACTGAACATGGCAATCATCGGATTTTCCACTGCTGCCTGTTCGGATGATGAGACCAATTACATCACTCCGGAAAAGAAATATCCGCTCACTGATTTTGCCGTAGCAGTAAATAATGTGTCAGCGAATACGACTTCCTATTATCATGGGAAGATAGACCAGACAACCCACAGAGTGGAAATCGGTACGATCGAGGATGCCAATACCATCACCGGCGTAGACTATACGCTAATGAGCGATGGAGCCACCATCTCACCGGACCCGGCAACATTTGTACACAACTGGAAAAAAGAGCAGACAGTGACCGTCACCACCGAAGACAATCAAACAACGACCTATACTATCGTACTGACCAAGTTTGACGACACCATGAAGGACGTTCTCTTCATGGACGAGTTCGATGTGGACGGCAATCCGGACCCGACCAAATGGGTACTCTGCCAGAAAGCAGGCTCCGACTGGAACGACGAAATGTCCGAAAGTTATGACCAGGCTTACGTAAAAGACGGCAGACTTATACTGAAAGCCGAAAAAATAGGTGATGAATACAAAGCCGGCGGTATCGAAACGCAAGGTAAGTTTGACTTCACCTTCGGACGGGTGGAAGTAAAAGCCAAAATCACCAGTTACCCCAATGGCGCATTCCCCGCTATCTGGATGATGCCGAAGAAATATATCTATGACGGATGGCCGAATTGCGGAGAAATCGATATCATGGAACATGTGAAACAGGAATCCGCGATCCATCATACGATACATACTCACTACACGTATGATTTGAACATCAAAGATCCGTCCAACACCGCACAAGTAACTTGCAATTATCAGGATTGGAACATCTACGCTTTAGAATGGAGCGAAGACAAACTGACTTTCTTCGTCAATGGACAGGAGACTTTCTCTTACTCAAACCTGAAACTGGAGAATGAAGCAGAAATGAAGCAATGGCCGTTCACAAAAGATTCTTCATTCTATCTCATCCTGAACATGGGATTAGGAGGAGACAGACCGGGCTCATGGGCAGGTCCTATCGATGATGCCAACTTACCTGCCATCATGGAAATTGACTGGGTAAAAATAACCAAGTTAGATAAATAGGTTTTAAGGTAGGAGCCAAGGTTTTTAGGAACTTCTAAAGAAAAGAGGAGGTTTACATAGTCTCCTCTTTTCGCTTTATTGACACCAATTCCATTGTTAGGAAGTATTTGATATAATATGATGAAAATTAAGCCTAAAAACAAAGATGGCAGTAACCAGAAAAAATATAGTATCCTTACTTATCGGCTTCCTTTTATTAGGCTTGCTATTCCATCCGATCAAAGAAATACCTGATGTTCCTCATCAATCATTCTTGTTTACCTGTACGTTCCTGGCGACAGTAATAGGTATTGCAGCTTTCTATCCCACTAAGCCATTCATTCAACGACTAACTATTATAGACTTGTTAGTCATTCTAATAGCGGTAGGGAGCATATACTTTTATCCTCCTAACTCTAACCTTCTCGGATTAGCCCGTTTTGCTCTGATCATACTATATTGGAGCATACGTCAGACAGGAGGATTAAATGGCACTCTCTTATATACTATCATTCTCATAACTATTTTAGTTCTGTCAATGATCGGTTATATGCAAATACTGCATATACTTCCCTCCCATCATCCTCATTTTGATTTAACAGGTCCTTATGGAAACCCTACGATTTATGCCGGAATATTATGCTTGTTACTGAGTGCTCCTATTGTGGTATTATCTCATTTCAAGTCAGATACCATCCATAAATATACTTATTTAGTAAGTTTTCTTACATGTATTGTAGCTCTGCCCATATTGTGGCTTACTCACTGTCGTTCTGCCTGGATAGCAGTATTGGCTATCATCAGCTATTCCATTTATTGTCGCTTTTCAATCTCTTTTCGATGGGGTATATCAACCTTGATTACAATTGCGCTACTCTCGTGCTTGCTATATCAGTTCAAACCGGCCTCAGCTGATGGAAGAATACTGATCTGGAAAGTTACCGCACAAATGATAAAAGAGAAGCCTTTTACCGGCTTTGGTCCTCATGGCTTTACTGCCAACTATATGCATTATCAAGGTGAATATCTGAAAAAAGAAGGAAACATATATGAAAAACAGTTAGCAGATAATAACCACTATGTCTACAACGAACCTTTACGCTGGACAGTAGAATATGGAGTTGCAGGATTGCTACTTTATATTGGAATATTATATTGCATTTTCTCGTATAAGAAAAGCGAGATACAATCTTTATCCGCCCAGGCGATATACATAGCCGGACTTGTCTGTGGATTATTTTCTTATCCCGATCAGACTTTCCCGATTCTGGCTGTTATGACTATAGCACTGGCAGAAATGTCCAACAGACAAAGAGAATGTGTAATTAAACAACTTCCTCACAAATATATATTTCTGAAAGCAGTCATTTTCCTTGTCATAGCAGGACAGGGAGCTCTACTAATAAAAATATTTCAATGCCACCGGGAGTTATATCAAATATCCCATCGTACTTCCAGCCAATCACCGGAAGAAATTATAACGAGCCTTTCACAGCTGGAAACAGCAATGAAGAATGAAACAATATTTTGGCCATACTATTGTCATACTCTTTACAAATCACAGAGAGACAGCATCTTACTGGATAAGATCACTTATTGGGAACAATTATATCCAAGCACACATACCTATATTCTTAAAGGCGACGCTCTACAACGTACAGACAAAATAAAAGAGGCTGAAACAGCTTATTGGGCAGCTCACTTTATGGTACCCTCCCGACAGAAAGCACGATACAAGTTAGCTCTCATGTACTATCAGCAAAAGCGTATCTCTGAAGCAAACCGACTTGCCAATGAAGTGCTTACTGAAAAAGTAAAAGTATACGGTTTTGAAACCTATGAAATGCATAGAGAATTACGAAGGATTTTCGAAGATCAGCTACAATAATTATTCACTAGAATCTAAGAACATGAAAACAAAAAAAATCAAACGACCTGTTTGTTACCTTGTCGGACTTCTTGCCTTTGGTCTGATGCTGTATTCCTGCTTACAGGACGAAACAGATCTGGACTCACAGGAAAC